>NZ_JBMGJV010000007.1:0-120988 GCF_051025295.1 Candidatus Dedyshia acidiphila
AAAAAACTTGAAGTAGCGCATTCCCGGCAGGATGGCGAAGTAGTTGTTGCTGATGGTGAAGAGCTCCCCGTTGAAGTCGCCCGTGATCGCCTGCGCCCACAGCGGGACGAACGGGCTGACCGTCGCGCCGAGGTAGCGCACGTACGGCGTCTTGCTCAGGTCTGGAACACTGACGATCAGGAACTGCCGCGCGCCCGCTCCGTAAAGCGTTTGAATGTTGTTGGCAATCGCCGCGATCGCGTCCTGCAGGATGAAGAAGCCCTCCGCATCGCGAGGACTGGCGACGATGCTCGGCAGTGCGTCGGCCAGATCATCGGCGCCGATCCAGATCACGTAGAGCGTGTCCGGCGAGGCATGCCCGCCGAAGTCGTACAGGTACTGATTCACCTGCGTCTTCAGGTCGAAGTAGGGGAAGGCCGGCGAGTTCGCCCGCGCCCGCGCATCGCCGACCGCGTAGTTCGTAAACTTCCCGGGCTGCCGGAGCGACGGACGTCCGCTCTGCGGCAGACCCATCGCATCGGCAAGCTGCTCGGCCCATGTCTTGCCATTCGAGAAGTGGTGGCCGCCGATGGCGTACGCGCGGTTGGGCGGCCCGATCGTGAACGGCTTCCGCGTGAGCTGGTCGGTGAACAGATAGTTGTTGCCGGAATCCGTCAGGCTGTCGCCGAAGAACACGATGCGATCCGGCCGCTGGGCAGAGGCAGATACCGCGAGCGCGGCGAAACCAAGCACCAGCGCAAAGAGGGAGGTAAGAAGGCGGCGCATAAAAGATCCTTTGGCTGGCGTGGAATGCGGGGAGGACCCCGACTATGTGCCCGTGACGGAGAGTTGTCAATCGGGAACCGCCACAACCCCGGCGCTTCGAACCGAACAGTTACACTGCCCTCATGGAGCCCAACCGCTTCGGACGCAAACTGGGCATCGGCGTCCGCGTGGCCTCGCGCATGGTCAAGGACCGCGCCGCCGCCAACCCCGCAGCAGCTCCCGCCAGCAACGCCGCCGCGAACTCCGCCCCCGCACCTACGAACACAGCCTCCCCGAACACCGCACCGCCCCGCGCCTCCCGCTCTGCTGCACCCGCGACGCCGAAGACGCCGCCCCCCCAGCTACAAGGAACCCGCACGCCGCGTCGGCGAGGGCACGCGCCGTTTCAGCAAGGCCTTCGTTGGCCCGCTCGCGCACGTCAGCCGCACGCTGTGGTTGGAGATCACCGGCCTGCTGTTCGCGCTGTTCGCGCTCTTCTTCGCGCAGAATGCCTGGAAGCTCCGCGACGCTGCCGTCCACGGCGCCGACCACACCCGCTTTCTGCTCTACTGCCTGGTGACCCTCGTCTTCGTCTACTTCTCTGGATCGTCGTTCTGGAAGTCCGCACGCGCCACCCGCCAACGCCGGAGGGCGCAATGAGTGACTCCAAACCGACCGACTCGAACGCCCCCAAGCCCGTCTGGACCGCCGACGACCTCGCCGGCACCGATCCCGATCGCGACATCGGCTTCCCCGGCGACTACCCCTACACCCGCGGCATCCAGCCCACCATGTACCGCGGCCGCCTCTGGACCATGCGCCAGTACGCCGGCATGGGCGATGCCGAGGAGTCCAACCGCCGCTACAAATTCCTGCTCGCCAACGGCACCGCCGGCCTCTCCGTCGCCTTCGATCTCCCGACGCAGATCGGCTATGACTCCGACGACCCGATGGCCGTGGGTGAGGTCGGCAAGGTCGGCGTCGCCATCGATTCGCTCGAGGACATGGAGCGCCTCTTCGCCGGCATCCCGCTCGACACCGTCTCCACCTCCATGACCATCAACGCGACCGCCAGCATCCTGCTCGCGCTCTACGTCGCGGCCGCGCGCCGCTCCGGCGCCAACACCCGCAAGCTCTCCGGCACCGTGCAGAACGACATCCTCAAGGAGTACATCGCGCGCGGCACCTACATCTATCCCGTCGAGCACGCCATGCGCATCATCACCGACATGTTCGGCTGGGCCGCGCGCGAGCTGCCCGACTGGAACACCATCTCCATCTCCGGCTACCACATGCGCGAGGCCGGCTCGACCGCCGCGCAGGAGGTCGCGTTCACGCTCGCCAACGGCCGCACCTATGTCGAGGCGGCGATCAGCAGCGGGCTTGACATCGACAGCTTCGCCCCGCGCCTCTCCTTCTTCTTCAACGCGCACAACGACTTTCTCGAAGAGGTGTCGAAGTTCCGCGCCGCGCGCCGTCTCTGGGCGCGCATCATGCGCGAGCGCTTCAGCGCAAAGAACCCGCGCTCCTGGATGCTGCGCTTCCACACCCAGACCGCCGGGTCGACCCTCACCGCGCAGCAGCCGGAGAACAACATCACCCGCACCGCCGTGCAGGCCATGGCCGCCGTGCTCGGCGGCACGCAGTCGCTGCACACCAACGGCTACGACGAAGCGCTCGCACTGCCCACTGAAGAAGCAGCCCGCATCGGCCTGCGCACGCAGCAGATCATCGCCATGGAGTCGGGCGCCGCGCAAACCGTCGATCCCTTCGCAGGCAGCTACTTCATCGAGGCCGAGACCACGCGCATCGAGCAGGAAGCCGAACAGTACTTCGAGAAGATCGACGCACTCGGCGGCATGCTCCGCGCCATCGAGCGCGGCTATGTCCAGCAGGAGATCCAGAACGCCGCCTACGACTACCAGCGCCGCGTCGAATCGGGCGACGCAGTCGTGGTCGGCGTCAACCGCTTCACCCGCGATGCCGAGCCCGGCGTCCCCCTCCAGCGCATCGACCCCGCCCTGGAGCAGCGCCAGATCGACCGCCTCCGCGCCCTGCGCACGAAGCGCAGTCCGTCACGCTGGCAGCAAGGCATCGACGCCGTCACCGAACGTGCCCGCAACGGCGACAACCTCATGCCCGCGATTTTGGAGGCAGTCGAGAGTGATGCGACGGTGGGTGAGATTGCGGGTGCTCTGCGGAAGGTGTTTGGGGAGTATCGGGAGACGGTTGTGATTTGACGATTTACGATCAGTGTCGAAGGTGATGTGAAGCTTCTTAAATCAGGGCAGGGAATCAAGTGAACGACGGGGACCGCAAGTTGATGGAGCAGGCGATCGAAGTTGCAGAGCGCTGCAGACCGATCGCGGATCGAATACCAAAAGTGGGAGCAGTTATTTCAGTTAGAGGCACGACCATCGCCTCCGGACACAGGGGCACGGGATTGGCAGGCGATGATGATCACGCTGAGAAGGTAGCTCTATCTCGGGTGTCGGAAAAGAGCGACCTGCCGGACGCGACCCTTTACACCACGCTGGAACCATGCACGCGTGAAGTGCGTTCCAAGCCGCTAGAGTGCTGCACCGAGCTCGTCCTGCAGTCAGGTATAAAGCGTGTTTTTATCGGCATCCTCGATCCCAATCAAGGGGTGCGAGGCAAGGGATTGTGGGAGCTTCAAGATCGAGGTGTCGAAGTTGAGTTATTTCCACCGGACCTCGCTGCGAGGATTCGCGCCCATAACGAAGCTTTCATACGCGAGCAGCGGTCTCTTGGCATCCGCATTACAAATGTCAGTCAGGGGCAGGTGATTCGTACTTGGGACAAGGGGGGAGTGTTCCAACTTGCTGGTAGCTTTACGAATCCCCCCGGGCCCAACGTATTCGCGATAGTCAACAAGTCTGATCAATGGTGGCCACAACCTTATTCCCTTACCATCAACGAGGAGAATCGCTGGTCAGTGAAGGTACACTTTGGCGCATATGGGGAACATGTGCTCTCCATTGTGCAGGCTAATCAGCTAGGAATTGAATTAGTCGAATATTATCGAAAGATCGTCAGACTCGCTGTGCAACGCAAGATGATTTTTGAGTCGCTGGAAGTCGCCCTCCAGGAAAGAGATGAGGTGAAAGTAATACTTGGTAATCTATACCCCGGAATAGAGCTTGGAGCATTGCCGAAAGGCTTGGAGTTACAAGCCCAGGTCGAGGTCTTCGTACAACATCCACCGGCTTAGAAGGCCTAGGTTCGCTGGCACGTATCCTAGCAAAGCCAGGGAGAGTGCTCCGATGCAATGGAAAGTGCTGAAGCGCGTTAGCCTGCAGCCGCACCACCTCAGTCCCGGTCGTACCACGCACACCTTGGTGGATGCCAGCGGTGCTCGCCCATTTCCGCCGTTCACGTCCTTAGAGATCGCGCGCTACCCAGAGGATTCCGGCTACTACCTACTGCACATCTGTGAAGGCGGCCCAGGAACAGATACGTGGCACGAGACTCTTGAACACGCCGTGAAACAAGCTGAGTGGGAATTCGATGTGAAGCGAGAAGAGTGGATCGATGTTGGCGTGAACGAAGAGTAGTCGCCTGGGTGCCCCATCCTAGCGAAGCTAGGGTGGAAGTCTTCCGATCCTTCGCCTCACCTTCCGCGTTACCCTTCTCACACGAGAGGCCACGTTTATGCCCAACCGTCGCACCCAGACACTCCTGTTCGCGCTCCTCGCCGCACCCCTCCTCCACGCCCAGCAGGACGTGCACGCCCCGCTCGCCCCCATCGCGACTCGCCAGACCGCGCCCGTATTCCATCTCCCCAATGCAGCAGGGAAGTCGCTCTCGCTTCGCGATTTCCGTGGCAAGGTCGTGCTGGTCAACTTCTGGGCGACCGAGTGCGGTGGCTGTGTGCTCGAACTGCCCACCTTCGTCGATCTTCAGCGCGAGTTCCCCGAGCATAAGTACACCGCGCTCGGCATCTCGGTTGACGTGCCCTATGACAGCTTGCCCAGCGCCGATGCTGCATGGAAGCTCGTCGCGCCGTTCGTCGCGAAGCACGGCATGACCTACCCGATCGTCATGGGCGACCAGGCCACCGTCGACCTCTTCCACATCACCCAATTCCCTGACACCTACCTCATCGACAAACAGGGCCGCGTCGCCGCCACCTACGTCGGCATCGTCAGCAAAGACGACGTGGAGCGCAACATCAAGACCCTCCTCGCCGAGTAGCGCTGGCAGCACTCACTCCCGAAACGAAACCGTTGCGCGCACAATCTCAAGGACCTTGGCCGACACATCGCCGCAACTCGCTACACTGGAAATAGAGGCAACTGCAGCACAGCGGTGCGGGCACGATTGGCAGAACCCTAATGCCAATGCGCAGAGATGTTTACGGCTAAGCTCTTTCGAACACCACAGATAGCCGCCCCGCCGGTAGCAAGCTCCAGAAGATCAGCGACTTAGCCCCGATCCTCCGGCGAGGAGGAGGGGGAGGGGTGGGGGGACGGTCTTACCGTCTGCTCATCAGCCGTTTGCTCAAGCCGACGGGCTCGCTCCCACCGCAACCCCGTCGCCCACCAGCCCGCGCAGGCGCGCGTTCTCCCGCTCCAGCTCTTCAATTCGCTTCCGCACCGGCTCAAGCGTCGCCGCGAGCTCCTCCTGCGTGTACCGCGGCGTGATGTGCTGCGGGCAGTTCCAGTCGAACGCCTCTACATGAATCAGCACCGCGCGCTCCGCCGGCGTCTTCTCGCCCGGCACCCGCAGCTTGGCGAGCAGCGCCGCCGACTCGCCATCGTTCTCATGCACCTCCGCACGGCCCAGGATCTTCAGCCGCATCTGGTGCGCGTAGTCCATGAAGAACAGCGCGACACGCCCGTCATGCTGCAGGTTGCCGACGCTGATGTACTGCTTATTACCGCGCAGGTCGGCAAAGCCGAGCGTCCGGTCATCGAGCACCCGGAGAAAGCCCGCCTCTCCACCGCGGTACTGCATGTACGGCCAGCCCGTCTCGCTCACCGACGCCATGTAGAACCCGTCGCGCCTGGCAAGGAACTCCTGCTCGAAGTCGCTCAGCCGGTCGCCCGGGTCGTCCGACTGCTCCACCCGCGCATACTGGCGGCGGCTCCCGTGCTTCTCCTGCTGTTCCTTGACCAACGGCGTAAACGCAAGCTCTGCAAAGCGGCGGCTCATGGGCTCTCCTATCCGGCGTACTCAGGATGCGCCGCGCCGGCTGCGGATTCAGTCATCCTCGTGCCGTGTGAGGATTCCGTGACCGCGCGCCGGTCACTCGCCTTTCCAGGCCCGCTCCAGCGCGGCGATGTCCAGCTTGATCATGCCCATCATCGCCTTCATCACGCGTCCCGCCTTCGCCTGGTCGGGATCCGCTAGCATCTGGTTCAGCGTCTCTGGCGTGATCTGCCAGCTCACCCCGAACTTGTCCGTCAGCCAGCCGCACGCCATGGTCGAGCCGCCGTCCGTCAGCTTCGCCCAGTACTCGTCGATCTCGTCCTGCTTCGCGCAGAGCACCATGAACGACACAGCAGGCGTGAACTTGTACTGCGGCCCACCGTTCAGCGCCACAAACTCCTGCCCGCGCAGCGTGAAGCTGGCTGTGATCACCTGGCGCTGCCGGGCCGCATCGGGAAACGAGTCCGGGAAGCGGCTCACCGCGCCCTTCCTGGCGTCACGGAAGACGGAGACCCAGAAGTCCACCGCCTCCTCCGCCTGAGTGTCGAACCACAGGAACGTCTTCAGCGTCTGCATGCGAGGTCCTCCTCCGCGGCAAGAGTGTATCGGAACCACCCCGGCCAGCGAACCCCTTCTGTATCGCGCAGGGGAGGCGCGGCAAGCGGCGCCCGGTGCTACCCTAATGGGTTCGCGAATCCCCTCTGAAGGACCCTGCGCCCGTGTCTACCTCTGTTGCCGCGCCCGCCCTGCGCAAGACGCCGCTGAACGCCACGCACCGCCGCCTCGGCGCCAAGATGGTCGACTTCGGCGGCTGGGATATGCCGGTTGAGTACTCCGGGTTGATCGCCGAGCATATGGCGGTCCGCACCGGGGTCGGCGTGTTCGACGTCAGCCACATGGGCGACATCCAGTTGCGCGGGCCCAACTCGCTCGCGGCTGTGCAGCACATCTCGATGAACGACGCCTCGAAGCTGAAGGACGGTCAGGCACACTACTCGGCGCTGCTCTATCCCAACGGCACCTTCGTCGATGACGTGATCGTGCACAAGTTCTCCGATAACGACTACCTGTTGGTCATCAACGCGGGCACGCGCGAGAAGGACGTGAACTGGGTGCGGCAGAACGTGGGCCACATGCATGGCGTGCATGTCTCCGACTACTCGGACTACTACACGCAGCTTGCGATCCAGGGGCCGCGTGCCGCGGACGTTCTGAAGAAGCTGACCGACCGCGACCTGGACGGGATCAAGAACTACTGGTTCACCTGGGGCACGGTCTGCGGGCTGCACAACACGCTGATCGCGCGTACCGGCTACACCGGCGAAGACGGCTTCGAGATCTATGTGCCTTCAGATGTTGCGACCAGCGAGCGCGTGTGGAACGAGGTGCTCGAAGCCGGCAAGGAATTTGGCATCCTGCCCTGTGGCCTTGGCGCGCGCAACACGTTGCGGCTGGAGTCCTCGATGGCCCTCTACGGGCACGAGATCTCGGAGGAGATCAACGTCTTCGAGGCTGGGCTCGATCGCTACGCCAAGATGGAGAAGGGTGACTTCGTTGGCCGCGAGGCGCTAGAGCAGGTTCGCACCGCTGGTGGCCCCAAGCGCCGACTCGCCGGCCTCGAGATGGTGGATCGGGGCATCGCGCGCGACGGCTACCGCGTGCTCTCCCCGGATGGCAAGCCGCTAGGGACGGTCGCTTCAGGGTCGCCCGCGCCCTTTCTGAAGAAGAACATCGCAATGGCACACCTGCCCATCGAAGACACCGCGCCGGGCACCGAGGTAGCGGTCGAGATCCGCAACCAGCCCGTGAAAGCTGTTGTGGTGCCGACGCCGTTTTACAAACGCCCAAAGAAGTAGCACCCGTAGTGGCAAACGACTTGTGCGGGTGGTGGAACTCTTCTTCTTCCGCCCGGTTGTTCCGGCTCATAGAATGGACTCGAAAGGACCTACCCTCGCATGCCCGATTACCCGGCTGGCTACAAGTACACCAAGGAACATGAATGGATCGAGCTCTCGGGCTCGGAGGGCAAGGTCGGCATCACCGACTACGCACAGAACTCGCTCGGCGACATCGTCTTCGTGGACCTGCCGAAGGTCGGCTCATCGGTCGAGAAGGGCCAGGTCTTCGGCTCTGTTGAGTCGGTGAAGGCCGTCTCGGACCTGTACTCGCCCGTCTCTGGCAAGGTGACGGCCGTGAACGAGGAGCTCGCCTCGGCTCCGGAGAAGATCAACACGGACGCGCACACCACCTGGATCATGAAGGTGCAGTTCGATGGCGGGGTCGACGACCTGCTCTCGAAGGATGCGTACGAGACGTATATCAAGGAAGAGACGCACTAACTCCCCGGGACGCACTCCCGATACGCAACTGTTGCGGTGACCCTAAGAAGGACCAGACATGCGCTACCTCCCGAAGTCCGACGCCGAACGCGCGACCATGCTCAAGGAGATTGGCGTCTCCTCGATCAACGACCTGTTCTCGAGCGTTCCCGCCGAGTACCGACTCACACGCGACCTCGACATTCCCCGACAGATGGGCGAGTCCGAGATCGTCGACTACTTCAAGCAGGCTGCCGCGAAGAACGCCAATGGCTACGTCAGCTTTCTGGGCGCGGGCGCGTATCGCCACTACAAGCCGGTGCTGATCGATGCGCTGGTGCAGCGTGGCGAGTTCCTGACCTCCTACACGCCGTATCAGCCAGAGATCACGCAGGGCACGCTGCAGGCCATCTTCGAATTCCAGACGATGATCTGCGAGCTGACCGGCATGGAGATCGCAAACGCCTCCATGTACGACGGATCGACCGGTGCGGCCGAGGCCGTGATGATGGCAGTGCGCGTGACCGGGCGCTCTGACGCGCTGATCGCGAAGACGGTGCACCCCGAGTATCGCGAGGTGCTGGCCACCTATGCGCAGCACCAGAACATTGGGCAGCAGACGCTCGCCTACGGCGAAGATGGTCGGCTCGATCTGAAGGCGCTCGATGCGGCGCTGACAGATCAGCATGCGTGCGTGCTGGTGCAGTCGCCGAACTTCTTCGGTGTGGTGGAAGACATTCCGGCGATCGCCGAGATCGTGCACAGGAAGGGCGCTCTGCTGATTGTCTCGATCGCAGAGGCCATCTCGCTCGGCGCGGTGCGTCCACCAGTAGAAGCAGATATTGTCTCGCTCGAGGCTCAGTCGTTTGGCGTTGCGCTCAGCTACGGTGGCCCCTACTGCGGCGTGATCGCAGCCAAGGAGAAATACCTGCGGCAGATGCCGGGCCGGCTCGCCGGCCAGACCGTCGACAAGGATGGTACGCGCGGTTTTGTGCTGACGCTCTCTACGCGCGAGCAGCACATTCGCCGCGAGAAGGCGACCTCAAATATCTGCACCAACCAGGCGCTCGTCGCGCTGATGGCCACGATCTTCATGAGCGTCTACGGTAAGGAAGGCATCCGCGAACTCGCGCTGCACAACCTGGCCAAGGGCAGTATGCGTCACAGTCACTGTCACAGAATGGCCGCTCGTCCGAGACCAAGCTGCTCTTCGCCAACTCGCCGCGCTTCCACGAGTTTGTGCTCGTCACGGATGAGCCCGCAGACACCGTGAATGCGCGCCTGCTGGACGACAAGATCATCGGCGGCCTCTCGCTCCAGCGCTTCTATCCGGAGCTGGGCAATGCCAGCCTGTGGTGCGCCACCGAGGTCACCACCCGTGAACAGATCGACCAGGCCGCCCGCGTGCTGCAGTCCACGCTGGTGCACGCCTAAGGAGCCCCGATGGCCACGACAACACCCGAGATGACCGACGAGATCACGTTTGCCGGCGAGCGCCGCAAGGTCTCCTCGCACATCACGCAGAATGAGCCGCTGATGTTCGAGAAGTCCTCGCCCGGCAAGCGTGCCTACAAATTGCCGCCGCTCGACGTGCCTGCGGTCGATCCGAAGCAGGCGCTCGGCGAGGCTGCTCGCGACGAGGCGGCGGGACTGCCGGAGCTCTCGGAGATTGAACTGATCCGGCACTTCACCCGGCTCTCCACATGGAACTACGCGATCGATCTCGGCATGTATCCGCTCGGCTCCTGCACCATGAAGTACAACCCGCGCGTCAACGAGTTCGTCTCCCGCATCGAAGGCATCGCCGAGGCGCATCCTTATCAACCGGAGCAATTGTCACAGGGTGCGTTGCAGATCCTGCGCACGCTCGAGAAGGCTCTGATCGAGATCACCGGCATGGACACGATCACGCTGCAGCCCGCCGCCGGCGCGCATGGCGAGTTCACAGGCATCCTGCTCACCCGCGCGTATCACGAGTCGAAGGGCAATCCTCGCCGCAAGGTGCTGATCCCGGATTCCGCCCACGGCACCAACCCGGCGACAGCGGCCGTCTGCGGCTACCAGGTGGAGAACCTGCGCTCGAACCAGCACGGCATGGTGGACATCGAGCAGCTTGCGAAGCAGGTGGATGAGAACACTGCTGCGCTGATGCTGACCAATCCGTCGACGATCGGCGTGTTCGAGAGCGAGATCCACAAGATCGCCGACATCCTGCACGCCAAGGGCGCGCTGCTCTATATGGACGGCGCGAACATGAACGCGCTGGTTGCGAAGACGCGGCCCGGCGACTTCGGCGTCGACGTCATGCACCTGAACCTGCACAAGACCTTCTCGACTCCGCACGGCGGCGGCGGCCCCGGCTCCGGTCCAGTCGCGTGCAAGAAGATCCTCGAGCCGTTTCTGCCCACGCCCGTCGTCCGCGAGGCACAGGACGGCACGCTACGGCTCGACTACGATCGGCCGCACTCGGTCGGCCGTGTGCGCATGTTCTACGGCAACTTCGGCATGTTCGTCCGCGCGCTCGCTTACATCCTGGCGAACGGCCCGGACGGCTTGCGACAGACCACCGAAGATGCTGTGCTGAACGCGAACTATATTCGCAGCAAGCTCGAAGGTCACTACGAACTGCCGTACAAGACGCCCTCGATGCATGAGGTGGTCTTCAGCGACAGGAAGCAGCAGGCCCGCGGCGTGAAGACCGGCGACATCGCCAAGCGGCTCATCGACTATGGCTTCCATCCCTACACTGTGTCGTTTCCGCTGATCGTGCCCGGCGCACTGATGATCGAGCCGACCGAAAGCGAATCGAAGGAAGAGCTCGACCTGTTCATCGACGCAATGCAGCAGATCGCACGCGAGGTGGAAGAGAACCCGGCGCTCGTCCTGATGGCGCCGCACAACACACGGGTGAAGCGCATGGACGAGACCGCAGCGGCTCGTAGGCCGGTACTGCGCTGGAAAGGGCCGCCGTCCCCCATCGCCCTCGGCGTCGACACGCCGGCAAAGGACTGGTAAGTGCCGGACGCGCCCACCAGCACCGACGTTCTGCAGTCGCGCGCCGTCGCCGAGCGCCGTGATGAACTCGAGCGGCACGAGTTCATGCTCGGCACGGAGCGCGGTCGCCTCGCGGTTTCGCTCGACATGCTGACTGACGCGCTGATCCTGGTTGGGCAGCACGGCGTCTACTGCGTCTCCAACCGCAATCCATCGAAGCCGGCGCTGGACCTGCAGGTCGTGCTCGACCAGATCAACGGCGCCAAGCAACTGATCCAGTCCACGATGCAGGAGCTCGAGCGCAAACGGGGCTGAGGCGTCGCGGGCGCTCGGTGTAGAATCGAGGTGCGCGCCCGTAGCTCAGCTGGATAGAGCGATTGCCTCCGGAGCAATAGGTCGGGAGTTCGAATCTCTCCGGGCGCACCACACCTTCAAGCCCGGCCGGCGTACTCCCGGGTCTCCGTATTCACTTTGATCTTCTCGCCTTCTTTGATGAAGAAGGGCACCCGCACCTCGAGCCCTGTCTCGAGCTTCGCGGGCTTGGTCACGGCTCCGCTGGCCGTGTCGCCGCGCACGCCGGGCTCCGTCTCGCTCACGGTCAACTCGACACTGGTCGGCAGCGTAACGCCAATCGGGTTGCCGTTGTAGAGATCGATCTGCACCATCGCGCCCTCGATCAGGAAGCCCATCGCGTCTGCCGTCATCTCGTCGCTCAGCCGCAGCGTCTCGAAGCTCTGCTGATCGAGGAAGTATGAACCCTCCGAGTCGCTGTAGAGATAGGACGCAGGCACGGTGACGAGATCGGGCTCGCGGAACTTGTCGCCCGCCTTGAACGTCTTGTCGAACACTGCGCGTGTCAGCAGGTTGCGCATGCGCAATCGAACCAGCGTCTGCCCGCCGCGCGCGGTCGGGGTCGAGATCTCCGACTCCAGGCAGTAGAACGGTGTGTTCTCGAACTCGATCGTCATCTTGCGCTTCACATCGATCGCGTCGATCAGGGCAGCCATTGCTCTCCTCGCGGGACTGGTCAGTCAAGCTCCAGAGTAAAGGATCAGCGGTAGCCTTTTGTGCGGAAGCGCGAGACGGAGACATAGAACGTGTTTGCATCCGTGCGCCCGTTGTTGTTCAGGCTCGCGAGATGCTGGTAGCGGTAGCCAATAGAGACCGCCTGCCGCGCCTTCCGGAAGACGTTCACGCCCGTGCCGAAATCGACGATGTAGTTCAGTTCCGTGCCTTGTGGCGAGAGCACCGGCTTGGTGAAGTAAAGCAGGCCGGCATTCGTGCTGAAAAAGGGCTGCACGCGGTGCATGGGGAATAAGTCGGTCTGGAAGCCGGCAGGGCTCAGGCCGCTGCCGTAGGCGCGTGTGCGCTTCAGCAACGGATCGGTTGCGCCGGGGTTCGGCTGGTCGAGCATCGCGAGTGCGGTGAGCTCTGGTGAGTAACGCAAGGTGACATGCTCCCACCGCGCCATTTCATAGGAGTAGCGCACATCGATCGGCATGTACTTGATGTCCTTCGCCGTGCCGAACAGGTGCCCCGACATGAGCGACAGTCCCCACCAGGCGCCGAACTCATGCACGCCGCCGGGACGGGGAAACAGCGGCAGCTCCTCGGCCGGAGGTCGACGCATCGCGGTGCGAACCATCGGCTGGTCGGGGCTGTCGGGTGCCGCGCGTTCTGCGGCAGCGGTCGTCGCGGTCTCACTGCGCAGTTCGTCGTCTGCATCGGCGTCCTCGCGAAAGAAGCTGTTCGACCTCACGGTGCGTGTGTCGCGGTACCACGGCACACGGAAGCGCAGGATGTTGGCGGTGCCGCGCGACGGAGACAAGAACTGATAGAAGGTCAGCGCGACTGGATTGCGGCTGACGTGCTCGAGCCGCCGCACCACGTGCTTATCGAGCACATCCTCGGCCATGGTCCAAAGCATGCCTCCGACCGGCGTCGTGACGAACTCCACCCAGCCTGTCTCGTTGGTGTAGACCTTGCCCTTCTCGTCAGCAAAATAGTGATCGCCATTGTGACCAATACTGGCTTCGCCCAGCGGTCCCAGCTTCCACTCAAAGCTATAGAAGGTGGAGAACGCACCAGCGCGCAGGATGCGACGATAGTACGGCCAGCTATTCTCCTGTTCGAGCGTCATGGACTTGGGATCGTTCTGGATCCACAAGAAATTAGTGATGGAGCCCATGATCGGATGGCCGACATAGACGTCGAGCATGGGGTTGCCATCGGACCACAGATCCCAGCGCCAGCCCTCGACCGAGTTGACATAGCGATCCCACCACTTACCGTGCGTCGTCTCGTAGCGGTACCAATAGCCGGTGTAGAGATTGCCTGCATTCTGGAATGCATTGAAGACCGCGGTCGAGATCACCAGCTGCCGCACATGCACCCGGCACAGCGGTGAGTGGGTGCGATCGTAGGGGCAATCGCGCGGCAGAACCTCTGGTTCACTCGGCCCCGTGTTGCGCGCGGGACGTGAGCTTGAGACCGAAGGACCTGGCGCCAGCGAAGAACCTAACGTTTCGGCATCGCGCATCGCGGGTGCAAACTCTGCTGGCGATTTCCAGAAAGCATCGGGCATGCGCTCTGAGGCTGCGAGCGGCGCGTCCGGGAGCGGTGCTTCCTCCGAGGACTGGGCGCGAGCCGCTACCGTGAACAGCGCGAGAGCAAAAAGCCCGAGCAGGGAGAGACCGCGGAACCGCACCGTATGCACGAAGACACGGCCGATACTGCGGGCCCGGAAACAGAGCAAGGACACGAAGCGGATCTCCCTTGATGATCCGGCGCGCGCGATATCTCGTTGCGACGAAGTGCCGGTAGTCAACGCCTTGGATTCATCGGGCATTCATTTTGCTGTCTTACACGCGCGGGTTTTGCTCGCCATGCAAGCCGCAGTCCCAAACGGGAACAGTGGCCGCGAGCCACGGCATCCAAATGACAGGAGAGTTCCCCCATGAAGGCTGTCGTTTTTCACGGCATTGGCGACGTTCGCCTTGAGCAGGTTCCCGATCCGAGCATCCAGGACCCGAATGACGCGATCGTTCGCATCACTGCGTCTGCCATCTGCGGCACAGACCTACACTTCATCCGCGGCACCTTCACCGGCATGAAAGAAGGCCGCGTGATCGGCCACGAAGCCATCGGCATCGTGGAGGAGGTGGGCGCGGCGGTGCGCAACTTCCGCCGTGGTGATCGCGTGATCATCCCCTCGACCATTGGCTGCGGCAGCTGCACTTACTGCCGCGCGGGCTTCTATGCGCAGTGCGATCGTGCCAACCCGGCCGGCAAGCTCGGCGGCACGGTCTTCTTCGGCGGCCCCGAAAATGCTGGCGGCCTGGACGGACTACAGGCGGAGTACGCACGCGTGCCCTTCGCGGCGACTAACCTCGTTGCGCTACCTGAAGAGATCACTGACGACCAGGCGATCATGATGAGCGACATCCTGCCGACCTCGTATCAAGCGGCAGACATGGCGAACATTCATCCGGGCGATACGGTTGCGATCTTCGGCTGCGGGCCAGTGGGCATGCTGGCAATTGCCTGTGCGCAGCATCTCGGCGCCGGGCGGATCTTCGCGATCGATCAGGTCGCGTCGCGGCTGGATCAGGCGCGCCGCCATGGTGCGGAGGCCATCGATTTCAGCAAGGAGAGCCCAGTCGAGGTGCTGCGCGAACTGACGCTCGGATCAGGGCCGGATCGTGTGATCGACGCCGTCGGCATCGATGCTGCGACGGCGCACGCGCAGCCGGAGCAGCGGCAGGAGTTCACATCGGAGATGAAGACGGTCGCTCCGGACGCGAACAAGGCGGAAGGCAAATGGTGGGAGGGCGGAGCGCCGACCCAGGCTCTGGACTGGGCTGTCGCTTCGGTGGCCAAGGCAGGGTCGCTGTCGATCATCGGCGTCTACCCGCCCACACTGAAAAACTTCCCGGTTGGCGAGATGATGAACAAAAACCTGACCGTGCGCAGCGGCAATTGTAACCACCGCAAGTACCTGCCACGCTTGATCGAGCTGGTGCGCTCCGGCGTCATGCATCCCGAGCAGTTCTTCACCCAGCGTGCGCCGCTCGCCTCGGCGCTCGATGCGTATCACCACTTTGACCAGCACGAGCACGGCTGGCTGAAGGTGAAGCTCGAACCTGCGCAGGCGCAGAAGGCAGCCTGAAGCAAGCGGCCCTGCCGGGCAGAGGCTCTCATCAACTTCGCACGGCAGGGCCGTTCTATCTGGCTTTCGTTGACTATCCGGAGTGGCGAACCGACTGCGGCTCATCGTGCCCGCGCACAGTCGCCGTTTCCTTCGCCGATCCAATCTCTTCCGGGTCGGATGGATCTTCGCGTCCGGTCTCTTCCTGCCGCTGCTTCTCGGCTGGCGTCTTCACAGCCTTGATCTGGTCGTCGCCATCGTTCATGGAGCACCTCTGCTCCTTGAGATGCCGCCGCCCCTGGCTGCTAGAGTGCCGCTGCATCCAGAAACGACCGTGCATGCGCGCGCGCTAAGACGCTCGGTGTGATCGGGATGCCCGAAGCCGAGCCAACCACCGCATCGATGCCGCAGTAGGGGCAAACGGCCCTCTCGCCGCGACTGTCCGTGATCCAGTTCTTGATTTCGGTCGGCGAGTAGATGCGTTCGCAGTGGATGCACCCGCAGACCTCGCTTGCTTCGAGCTCGTGGCGATTTGCGGAGGTACGCCGATGCAACCGGCTTGCCTCGCGCTCGCGGTGCAGCCGGATGCGCCACGCCAGCAGCAGGAGGCCGGCCGCGAGGAACAGCGGCCACGTAGACGTTGCGGCATCGATAACTATGCTGCTGAGGCTCCCTTGTCCGGCCCATTCCATCCAGACAAGCGCAGCGAAGCACAGAAGCGCCGCACCGAGCATGGCGCTGATTGCTTCGCGCAGTGCGCGAAAGGCAGCGGCCGCGGGAAGCACGCATACCAGCGGCAGAAACATGACCCAGGCGTGTGCGCCAGAGCCGGCCACGCCAGCCTGAGACAACGTGAACGCATCTGCGAGCACCAGCAGCAACTGCGCCCACAGGACCACAAGCTCTGCCCGGCTGCGTTCGATCGCCATGCCTGAACACTAGCAGGTCTGGCGGGCACGTCCGGCCGCGCCCGCTGCGCGGCCTACTGGACGCCGATCACCGCTGTGCCGAATGGCGGGATGGTCATGTGGTCGAGCCGGATCTGCTTGCTCTCGTAACCGTAGCTGTTCAGCAGCATCAGTCCGACGCCGCCCTGCACACCCTGCGCACTCAGGTCATAGGTCACCGTCTGCGGCTGGGCGCTCATGTTCAGCGCAACCAGCACAGACTTGCCCCGACCGAGGTAGTGGCGCAGGAAGCTGAACACATGCGGATCGTCGGGATTGATCGTAGTGTAGCCGCCGCTGATCAGCGCTGGCTCGATGTGACGCAGCGTGAGCAGTTGCTTGTAGAAGTTGAAGATTGAATCGTGCTCCTTCGCTTCGCTCTCCACGTTGTAGGTGGTCGAACTCGGCGGCACTGGCAGCCACGTCTTCACCGTGGGTGAAGTGAACCCGGCATTCGGACGCGCGGACGTCCACTGCATGGGCGTGCGTTCCCCGTCGCGGCCCTTGTCCTTCGGCCATCCCGTTCGTCCTACCGGATCTTTGACGTCTTCTATCCGCGTTGGCACTGTGGTGCGCATGCCGATCTCTTCGCCGTAGTACATCTGCGGCGTGCCGCGCGGCAGCAGTTCGAGCGCGGCCATCAGCTTGGCAATCTGATCGTTGTGCACGCCGTCGCCGTAGCGGTCCCACTCGCGTGCCTGGTCGTGATTGCTGAAGAAGTATTCCGGCCAGCCGTGCGCGGGATTGTTCTCCACTTCATCGAAGAGCTTGCGGAACTTCGGCGCGGAGAGCTCGTTCGCATCCGCGATCTGGAAGTCCATGGGAAGCTGCACTTCATCGTTGTGCGCGCCGTACATCTTCGAGAGTTCGAGGATGTTCGGCTCGTCCGCCTCGGAGATGATCACCGGATGGCCGGGGTAGCTGTCCACCAGCTGACGCATCTCGCGCAGGACGTCGTGCACCTCGGGCAGATTGTCCGTGTACTTGTGCTCGATATTCGGATCGCCAAATGCGTTGATGCCCGGCAGGATCGGATCGTCCTTCATGTCCGGGTCTTCGAACAGGCGGGAGATGGCATCGATGCGGAAGCCGGAGACGCCTTTGTCGAGCCAGTAGCGCATCACGTCGTACATCGCTTTGCGCACTTCCGGGTTGCGCCAGTTCAGGTCCGGCTGCTGCACGTAGAAGTAGTGATAGTAGTACTGGCCGGTCTTCGGATCGAGCGTCCACGCGGAGTGGCCAAACCAGGACTGCCAGTTATTCGGCGGCCCACCGTCTTTGCCGTCGCGCCACATATACCAGTCGCGCTTCGGATTCGTCTTCGACGAACGCGACTCCAGGAACCACGGATGCTGGTCCGAGGTGTGGTTCATCACCATATCCATGATCACGCGCAGGCCCTGCTGCTTCGCGGCCTTCAGCAGGTTGTCGAAGTCGCCCATCGTGCCGTACTGCGGGTCAATCGCTTCGTAATCGGCGATGTCGTAGCCGAAATCGACCTGCGGCGACGGATACATCGGCGTGATCCAGATGGCGTCGACGCCGAGCGACTTGAGATAGCTGAGCCGCTGCGCGATGCCGTTGATGTCACCCAGCCCATCATTGTTCGTGTCCTGAAAGCTGCGTGGGTACACCTCGTAGATCACGGCGTGTTTCCACCACACATCGCCGTTGGTGGGCAGCGTCTCTGCCGTCTTCGCGGCCACCTGTGCCACTGCCGCCCGGGGAGCCAGCGCACCCAGGCAAATCGCACTCCAGACACCCAGCCACAGCCACACTCGGCGCAAGCTTGTCTCCTCTTGAAAACACTGAGCAGCATACGCGAGCCGGTTGTGCGTCTGCACGCGGATATGCGTGCAAGTAGACACGCGGTTCGTATGCTGTCGTACCGAAGCCGCAACGCACCCTTGACCCCGGAAGCACGGCCCTCCGACAATGACCGCCATGCATCCAGTGGTCGAACAGACATTTGCGGTACTCGCCGAGCCGCTGGCCGGCTGCCCGGCCGAGGCGCTTTTGCGGCATCCCGGCGGAAACACGGATGTCTGGTCGGCGTGGCAGGTGATTGACCACCTGTCCCGCACCTGGACAGCGACGAGCGTCGGAATCGCAGAGCGGCTCCAGAAAGGTCGGCCACTCCAGACCAGGCCCAGCATGCAGCAGCGCATCGGGACCGTAGCCGTTTGCCGGCTGGGCTATTTCCCGAACGGGCGCAAGGCGCCAGGGATCGTCGTCCCGGCTGCGAAGCCCCACATGCTGCTAACCGGAGACATGCTGGCAGAGCAGATGCGCGCCACTCTGACCGAGATGAATGAGCGGCTGTCCCAGGCTGAGCAGAACGCCGGCCGTGCCCGGTTCCTGACTCACCCCGTACTGGGGCCACTCAGCATCGCGGACTGGCGGTTGTTTCACCGCGCACATGCGCGGCACCACGCGCCGCAGTTGCAGCGCGCAGTTCGCGGCTAGCGTTTACTTGACCTGCGAAAGCAGCAGCTTGCCGATCGTCTGGAGCTGCATGTTGGATGTGCCCTCGTAGATCTTGCCGATCTTCGAGTCGCGGTAGAGCTTCTCGACCGGATAGTCTTTCACGAAGCCGTAGCCGCCGAAGATCTCGACTGCCTTACTGGCACAGCGCTCCGCCACGTGCGAGGCAAAGTACTTGGCCATGGCCGCTTCCTTTACAAAATCGAGCCCGCCGTCCTTCAGCCGCGCGGCGTTGTAGACCATCATGCGTGTGGCCTCGATCTCGGTGGCCATCTCGGCGAGCTGGAAGAGCACGCCCTGGAACTCCGCGATCGGCTTGCCGAACTGCTTGCGCTCCTTCGCATACTTCGCGGCGTGGTTCCACGCACCCTGCGCGAGCCCCAGCATCTGCGCGCCAATCCCGATGCGGCCCTCGTTCAGCGTCTCGATCGCAATCTTGTAACCCTTGCCGACCTCGCCAAGCACGTTCGCAACCGGCACCTTGCAGTCGTCGAAGATCAGCTCGCAGGTCGACGAGGCGCGAATCCCCAGCTTGTCTTCCTTCTTGCCGACCGCGAACCCGGGGAAGTGCTTCTCCACCAGGAACGCCGTGATGCCCTTATAGCCGGCGCCGCGATCGACCGTTGCGAAGACGACGAACAGTCCGGCTTCCTTGGCATTCGTGATCCAGAGCTTCTGCCCGTTCAGGACGTAGTGCTCGCCCCGGCGCTCGGCCTTGGTCTCGAGCGCGAATGCATCGCTGCCGGAGCCTGCCTCGCTCAGCGCGTACGCCGCCACCATGTCGGTCGCCAGGCGGGGCAGATACTGCTGCTTCTGCGCCTCCGTGCCCCAGCGCAGCAGCGCGTTGATCGACAGTGTGTTCTGCACATCGACCATCACGCCGACCGAGGGATCGACGGCGGAGATCTCTTCGACGGCCAGGATAGCCTCGAAGAATGTGCCGCCCGCGCCGCCGTACTTGACCGGCACCTCGATGCCCATCAGGCCGAGGTTGAAAAGCTGCGGCAGCAGCGACGGATGGAAGTGCTGCTCCTCATCCATCTTGCGCACCAGTGGCGCAATGATCTCTCCCGCAAACTGGCGTACTGTATCGCGGAACAACTGCTCGTCTTCGGAAAGACGGCTCAGCGGGGGAGTCTGCATCGCTTCCAGCGCAACTGTGGACATGAATCAACACCTCGAAACAACAGATCGTCCGGACGGTGGAGGCGCCTATCAGAGCACACCAACCCCCGCCCAAAACAGTGAAGTGTAGCAGGGCCGAGTGAACGCATGCACTCGGGTTCAGCCGTGCCTGTACCCGCGTTGCATCACGCTGAATTCACGGGTGCGCCAGCTGCGACAAGCAGCGGCACACATCAGTGCAGCAGCCCGAACTCGACCACCCCAGTCGGCGTACCGACGAACACCTTGCCATTGACCACGACCGGCGCGATGAACTTGTTCCCGGTGAAGCTGTCACGGTTGTTGGCTGCCTGCTGGCTGTTGTAGAGCTCGTGTTGCAGGTTGGTCGCGTCGTAGGCATGCAGCACGCCATTGCCGCCGCTGGGCGTCTCGGCTGCCCACGCGATTGCGTTCTGTGTGCCGTTCGCGGAGATCACGGGTGTCGCGCCCGGGTAAGGGAAGCTCGCAGCCGACGTGCTGCCCGGTGTGGAGGTAGTCTTCGCCTGCACGAACGGGAAGGCCTTCAGGTGATCCCCAATCGCCGCGTAGTACAGCGTGCCGTTGAAGAACGCGCCTGTCGAGAACACGCCATTCGAGAAGGGCTGCAGATCCTCCCAGGCATTGCTGTTGTCGGAGGTCTTCTCGTTGATCTTGCCCATGTTGTCGCGATCCACGATGTACATGTGCGTGTTCTTGCCGGCCACCACGGCCAGGTGCCGCGCCGTGCCGGCGGCATCGGTCAGATCCGGCATCAGCAGAATGCCGCCGGAACCGATGTCGAGGTCCTGGTTCGAATCCCCCACGCCGTTGTAGGACTCGAAGTAGTCTGCTGGCATCAGGCTCGCGCTCAGCTTCAGGATCGTGTTGCCGTAGTCATGCTTGCTGGGAAAGCCCTGCGCATCGAGTGTGGTGTCGAAGTCGCCGTTCGCTACCGCGGCGTAGATGTTTCCCGCGGCATCGGCTGCCATGCCGTCGCCCGACATCCACACGCTGCCCTCAATACCCGCCGGTGTCAGATTGATGATCGCCGTCTGCTGTAGCGTGCTCTCGTCATAGGCCATGATCCAGCCGTTGTAAGGCAAGCTATCGCAATGCGAGGTCCAGGTCAGATACACGTTGCCATTGACGAGTAGCAGCGCAGCGCGCTCGGCGTACTGCTTGGGATCAAAGGTGAGCTTGCCGCCCGAAGCGTTCGGACCAGAGCCCGGGAAGGTGCCTTGAATCTCGACCGGGCTGCCGGCCAACTCCGCTCCTGTCGTGAGGTTCAGCGCGTGCAGCCGCTGGTGAAAGCCACCGGAGCTGTCCGTCGTCATCGCGACTGCGTAGATGACGCCCTTCACCCGATCGATCACCGGGGTGGAGGTGATTCCCATCTTCGGCGAGATTTGGTCGCATCCAGGACTAGCGTCGCTGGCGGCTTCGCCTGCACCGGCGAGCGAGACATGCCAAAGCGTCGCCCCGTTGTCGGCGTTGAAGGCGTAAAGCGAGTCAAGCTCGCTTGCGACATAGAGCACGTTGGCAGTACCGCCGTTGATGGCCAGCCCCGAAAGATAAAGCGGCTGCGCATCGACCTTGCCATCGGCGGAGAAGAATCCAACCTTGCCGAAGGTGGTGCTCGCCACATTCGTCGTCGTCAGCGAAGTCTCCTGCGCGTTCAGGCCGGCTCGCGTGTTGTCGTAGTGGAAGGTGGAGACATCCACGCCCGCAGCCGCTCCAACCGTGAGCGCCAGCGTCGCGCTGTGCGTCAACGCGCCGGCGGTTCCTGAAAATGTCACAGTGGCTGCACCCTGCGCCGCCCCTGGAGTCGCGCTGAACGTGATGTTCTGGGCGGTGCCTGGAGTCAACGTCAGCGTCGCCGGGTTCGCGGTGACGCCGGCGGGAAGGCCAGTGAGCGAGACAGAGACCGGCGACGTGAATCCGCCCAAAGCATTTGCAGTCACGGCGACGGTGGTGCTGCCGCCGGCGCTGAGCGCTGCCGTCGGTGGCGCGAGGCTCAAGCCGAAGTCGGGTCCAGCGGCTGCCACGGCGAGCGTCAACGTTGCCGAGTGGGTAAGCGTGCCAGCGGTTCCGGTCAGCGTCACCGCGGCCTGTCCCGCCACTGCGTTCGGAGCCGCCGTGAAGGTCATGGTCTGGGGCGTAGCCGCGGTCAGGCTCACGCTGGCTGGTGACACCGTAACGCCGGTCGGCAGCCCCGCGGCCGACACGGTGACCGGGGCGCTGAAGCCAGAGATCGCAATTGCGCTTACAGAGACAGTCTGCCCGGCGGCACCTGCTGTCAGTGAGAGCGTCGTCGGCGCCGCTGCAAGCGTGTAATCGGCCGTGGCCGTGGATGTCTTGCTGGAGCTGCCGCCACATCCCGTGAGGATGAGCAGGCACATCGCCGTAACGGCAGCAAACAAAGACAAGTGGGAGCGACGACAGCGCATGCAGACCACCTCCGGGCCATGATGGGATGAGCCTGCCGGGGCAACTGGGGCTCACGATTCCAAACTTTGGCTCCGCTGCACTATGCAGTCCGCCAGAAAAAGAGCCGCACGTGCGCGGCCCCTCTTAGGATTGCATTCTGGACGGACGGGCTGCCTCTCGTCTGCTTGCCTCGTTAACGAAACGCCTGTTCCGGCCCCTCATCCGCTGCGGGTGCGTACCCAGCCAGGCACCACCGACCCTCTGATTCGCTCTCCGGTGCAGTTATCGGGCAAGAAAAAAGCCCGCCATGGCGGCGGGCCTTTCTCCATTGATATTGCCTTATGCGTGAGCGGCTTCGCGGGCCGGGGCGGCCTTGCGCAGCGCATCCGCCTTGTCCGTTGCTTCCCAGGTGAAGTCCTTCTCCGCCCGGCCGAAGTGACCGTACGCAGCAGTCTTCTTGTAGATGGGACGACGCAGGTCGAGGCTCTCGATGATGCCCTTCGGCGTCAATGAGAAGTTCTCGCGCACCAGCGTCTGCAATGCCTGGTTGCTGACCTTGCCGGTCCCGAAGGTGTCCACCAGCACGCTGACCGGCTCTGCCACGCCGATCGCATACGCCAGCTGCACCTCGCAACGGTCCGCCAGACCCGCGGCCACGATGTTCTTGGCGATGTAGCGCGCCATGTACGCAGCCGAACGATCCACCTTTGTCGGATCCTTGCCGCTGAACGCGCCTCCGCCGTGCCGGCCCATGCCACCGTACGTATCGACGATGATTTTGCGGCCGGTCAGGCCGGTGTCGCCCATCGGGCCGCCGATGACAAATCGTCCCGTCGGGTTGATGTGGTACTTCGTGTCCTGGTCCAGCAGCCGGGCCGGGATCACGGCCTGGATGACATGCTTGAGGATGTCGCGGCGCAGCTCGTCGTTGCTGACCGTCTCTGCGTGCTGCGTTGAGATGACGACTGCATCGACGCGCACCGGCTTGCCGGCCTCGTCGTACTCGACCGTGACCTGGCTCTTGCCGTCGGGCCTTAGGTACGCCATCTGGCCGCTCTTGCGCACGTCGGTCAGGCGCTGGGTCAGCTTGTGGGCCAGCGAAATGGGCGTCGGCATCAGCTCCGGCGTCTCGTTGGTGGCGTAACCGAACATCATGCCCTGGTCGCCGGCACCGCCGGTGTCCACACCCATGGCGATGTCGCCGGACTGCTTGTTGATGGTCGAAATGACTGAGCAGGTGTTCGAGTCGAAGCCGTACAGGGCGTTGTCGTAGCCAATGGCTGCTACCGTGCCACGCACCAGCGACTGGAAGTCCACGTAGGCCTGGGTCGTGATCTCACCGGCAATGACGACCAGGCCAGTGCACGTCAGCGTCTCGCAGGCAACGCGGCTGAAGGGATCCTGCTCCAGGCAGGCATCGAGGATCGCATCGGAGATCTGGTCGGCGATCTTGTCCGGATGACCTTCAGTCACGGACTCCGAAGTAAACAGAAATTTATCGCGTGGTTGTGACAAAACGAGCTTCCTCCTCTACCGTCTCTGCCGTGTTCCGTGGAAGCGCATGGGATTCAGAAGCGTTGAGCTCCTTCGCCGACAGCGGGACGCGGCAGGTGACCCCAACAAGAAGCGTCTAGGGTCACCCCGTAACGGTACCAAAGCCCGCGAACAGACGGCAAAGCTGTTGACGTGAACCGCTCGCCTGCGCTCTAGACGGTGGGAAACCGCCCCTCAGCGGGGTGCCGGCTCTGCCAATGCCGTTGGCTCGCGAAGTACATACAGGCGATACCCCGGCGCGGGCTGCGGACGACCCCACCACCGCACCACCCCGGGAGAGGGGCGATCGACACGAATACGGTAGTTCTGGTCGAGCCAGCTCTGGAACTCAGGCCATGCGCTCAACTTTCGATAACCAGTCGTCCCATCCAGGAAGAACGAATCGACGAGCACGACTACTTTTGGCGGCTTGGCATCGACAGCACGCAGGAAGTCGAGACGGGAGTCTTGAACCGCGGTTTTCGTAGCATTCCCAAAAAGGAACTCATCGTAGATAACTCCTGTGCTCTGGACCAGCGCCAACCTGTCCAGCGTGGCAATGCACCCCTGGACTGAGTCGAGGCACTGAACCCTGCCATTTAGGGCCTGCTGATCGAATGCTTGCAGGTCGTGCGAAAGAGCGTCACCGAAGCTGTCATGCGGTACGAAATGCGTAGCCCGCGCCAGGGACATCGGTGCGATCACCAAGGCGCCGATCAGCAGCGCAGCGCAGGACAGCACACGCGCGGCGATCGGGCCAGAGCCGAGCCAATCCTCGAAGTCCCAGACGAGCAGCGGCAGCAAAAACATCAAGAAGGGGTAGCGGTGGTACGGAAGACCCTTGCCCTGAGAGATATACATGGCAAGCCCGCCAAGCGCACCACTGCCAAGGACCATTCGTAATCTGTTTGTGGACTCGATTTTTCTGCGCAAGGTCTGCGCAGCCACCCAGATCCCGACCAGAGCAGAGAACGGCGCGAGCACGTGCGTGAGGAGATAGCCCAGACTGCGCCTCGCGAGGCTGGCGTGGAACGGCAGGAGCACGCGAGCAGTAACAAAAAATGCGCTTAGCGCCTGGTTTGCGGCAAGATAGCCGACGGCCACGGCAAGCGGGAGCGCGAATGCGCCAGTCGCTGCGCCGACAACCAGCAGCAGTCTCCGTCTTCTAACGCCACGATCGACCAGGATCAGGACGGCGCCACACGCGATCGTGACCAGAATGCCGTTCGGCTTGATGGTGAACGCGCAGCCGTGGGCCAGGCCAAACAAGCTCGCGCCGACAACGGGGTGTTTCTCGGACAGGGTGTAGAAGCAAACCACTCCCATGAGCAGAAGCACGCTGACCTGGAGGTCTCGCTGTGCCAACTGCGCGATCCCGTCGCCCCAATGCGCGACCGCGAACAGTACAGCGGCGATGATGGCAGCCTGCCAGCGGCGTATCCCGAACAGAGCGAGCAGGATGCCGCCGGTAAGCAGTATTAGCAATGCGTCAAAGAAACGCCACGCGGCACTCGATGGCCCGAACAGATGGCGCACGAGCGCATCAACAGCAAAGCAACCTGGGAAATTGATCTCCTGGAAGTCGCGATACGGTGCAAACCCATGACTGATCAGGAGTGTGTCGTACCGGATCAAGCGTGCATCGCCCACCATCGGCCAGTGCCGGGTGAGCCAGAGAAAGCAGATGGCGATGAGAACGACTACGGCACTGAGCGCGGTGAGGACCGGCTGTAGCGGGCGGCGTGCCTGCGCAGCAGGGGGCGCTTCGAAGGTAGGGACGGAGGGCACGCGTCCAGCCTAAGTCAAGCGGCCGGCTCCCGCTGGCACGGTGGGCCGAACGGATGCAGCCGCAGCCCGGCGGAGCGAAGAGCCGGAACTACTCGGGGCCGTTCGCGGGAGTCGACTGCGCTGCCAGAGCGGAGGTCATGCCGGTGGTTTTGGCCGCAGCCGTGGCCTTGTTGTGCACATATCCCCAGACGAACCAACTCATACCGGCAACCAGGAGAAGGAGGGCAAGGACACCAGCCCAGCGCCGGAAGCTCTCGTTGGCGCTCGATTCGTGGACACGCGAGCGGCCGACGTTCTCGGCGAACTCCATCCAGGTCGGGTCATCTTCCCGGAAGGTGTCGATCTCGTGCGCTGTTTCCTTGTACCGGTTTACCCAGGCGTCTTCATCAAGGCCAGCCGTGCGCGCATAGCTGCGGACGATGCTCTTGCGGAACACACCGCCTGGCAATTGCTCGAAGTCCTCGCGCTCGACCGCCTGCAGATAACGCACGGTGATCTTGGTCGCAGCTGCGATCGCCTCGAGCGTCACGCCCTTGGCCTCTCTTGCCTTCTTCAGGTCCACTCCAAAGCTGCCCATATCGTCCTCTGGCGTCGGTCCTTCTCCGCCATTGTGTTGCGGCGTTCTCCTCAACGGGCCCGGATGCGACGTGACATTCAGCCAATACGATTCGGCGTGTCCAAATCAGACAGAGAAATCGAGCAGCCGATTACGAAAGTCCTGAAACACCGTACGCCTTTTCCCAAAACAGCGGAGCACCACTTTCCGGGCATACCGGCATCCCCGTCTGGTACCGGGAGCCGTTAACTGCTTGCTACACTCCAACTCAAGCCTTTTCGCGTCCCTCTATGAACAAGCTCGTCATCGGCAACCTGCTGCACCGCCCCATTCGCGTCGCCATCAGCATCCTGGCTGTTGCTATTGAAGTCATCATGATCCTCTCGATCACCGGCGTCTTCATTGGACAGGTGAGTGGCAGCCGGTCCAACACTCTGGGTGTGGGCGCCGACATGGTGATTCAGCCGCCCAACGCCAGCTTTCTGACCTCGATCGGCGGCGCCCCGGTGCCGGCCAGGGTTGCCGACGTGATCCGCAAGCTGCCCCACGTCGCTGTGGTCGCTCCTGTTATCTCGCAGCTCAGTACCGCCGGCGCTGTCGAGAGCATTCTTGGCATCGATTACGACAGCTATAACGCGCTGCGCCCCTTTCACTTTCTCGCCGGCACTCCCTTTACCGGACCCGATGACGTCATTCTCGACGACTATGCGGCAAAGCGCGATAAGGGGTACCACGTCGGTGACGTGATTCAGATCTTCCACCGCCCTTTTCATGTGTGCGGCATCGTCGAGCACGGTAAAGGCGGCCGCAAGTTCCTGCCCATCCACACACTCGGCGCCCTTAATGGCGCAGAAAACAACGCCTCCTTCTTCTATCTGAAGACCGACGACCCCCGAAACCAGTCACTCGTCCGTGAGGAGATCCACAACGCGCCGGGACTGAGCGAATACGAGGTCCACACCGTCGAAGAGATGCTCTCGCAGATGACGCCGGAGCACCTGCCCGGCTTCAACATCGCGCTGCGTGTCGTCATCTCCATCGCTTTCATCGTCGGCTTCCTGGTGATCTTTCAGTCGATGTACACCGCTGTCATGGAGCGCACCCGGGAGATCGGCATTCTGAAGTCGCTCGGCGCTTCAAAGCTCTACATCGTCAACGTGGTGTTGCGCGAAACCACGCTTTTCACCCTCGCCGGGATCGTCCTAGGGCTGCTACTGACCTTTGCGATCAAGGCCTTTCTCAAGGACCGCTTCCCTACCTTGCCCTTCCCGGTCGAGGGCCCCTGGATGCTCCGAACGGCTCTACTGGCCTTTATCGGCTCATTCCTCGGAGCACTTTACCCGGCATTCAAAGCCGCGCAGAAGGACCCGATCGACGCCCTGGCGTACGAGTAAGCGACGCCCATTTTGGACTTGGTGAAGGAATGCCGCGGCCTTTAAAGTGAAGTTCCTTTCGTCGGCATCCGGCAGATCTCCCTGCCGCTGACGCCGGCGAGGCAGTTGCTCGCTCAAGAAAGACGCCCCATGGCCCGGACCGCGGCAGCCGTAGCCCCCTCTTTCACGCATGTCCTTCTGACCCGGTTCAACGTGGCGACAACTTACGCTGACCCGCGCCGCGGGATCGAGGAGCAATGGCTACGGCACCGGGTCAACCTGTTCATGAAGTACTGCTGGCCATCGATCGAGGCGCAGCAGGAGAGACGCTTCCACTGGTTGATCTTCTGCAATGCGGAGAGCCCATCCTGGTTCAAGGAACAGATGGAGCGTCTCTCGGCCGGATGCACGGCTGTTTATGTCGAAGGCCTGATCCACAACGGAGTCTATGGCCGCGCAATCCAGGAGCGAGGCCTCGCGAACGCGCCCTATCTGATCACGACCCGGCTGGATAACGACGATGCGCTCTCGAGCAACTATGTTCGGGATGTGCAGCAGGCATTCCTGCCGAGGTCCCAGGAGTTCGTGCTGTTTCCCCTCGGCCTGCAGCTCTATCGCGAGCACCTGTACGGGCTCTGCTGGATGGACAATCCGTTCTACTCGATGATCGAAGCAGTTCCCGCCGGCGGTGAGCTGAAGACCGTTCTCTGTTGCCGCCACGGCGACATCTACCAGACCGCGCCCGTGCGACGCCTGTGGACATCCTCCAAGTGGATCGAGGTGATTCACGAGATGAATGTCTCGAACTCGCTCCGCGGCTGGCCCCGGCTGACAAGCCGGAAACACCGGAATTTTCCAATGCTGTCGATCGAGGGTGTGCCGGCAGACTCCATGTGGAACCGCGTCGATCATGCTTCCGGACGCCTCCGCCGCAAACTCAGCAAAATGCGGGCAGGCAGGGCGCTCTCAGCTCAGTAGCTCTGCCAACGCGGTAAAGCCGCGGTCGCGCGCGTAGTCGGCGGGGGTCTTGCCCCGGTCGCACTGGGCAGTCCGGTCGGCGCCCGCGCTGAGCAGCAGATCGACCAGATCCTCGCGACCGACGACGGCTGCCTGGTGCAGCGGCCGATACCCGGCAGTCTGCACCGCATTCACATCGGCACCGCGTTCAATCAGCGTCCGCACGATCGCCGCATCCTTTGAAAGCGCAAGCGCGGCGTGCAGCGCCTGGTTGCGCAGCGCGTTCGTCGATCGCTGTTCGATGTCCGCCCCGCGGTCGAGCAGCAGCCGCACGGTGGGTTCGTCCGCAAAGGCAGCCGCCAGGTGCAGCAGTGGCCAGCCGTCTGCGGACCGCTGGTTGGCTCGCTCGCGGGCCGACTCAGGTTCTGTGCCGAGCAGTGTGGCGAGGCGCTCCCGGTCGCCGACGGCCGCAGCCTCGGGCAGGTCCAGCTCCAGCCCGGAGCGCAGGAAGTCGCGAATCTTGGTCTGGCCGGTGTAGACAGCCAAAAGCAAAGCCGAGACGCCTTGGGCGTCTCGGCTTTCTGCAATCTGCGGATCATCTTCGACCCAGGAGGCGATGCGTTGTGTATCGCCACGCCGGATCAGGTCGAGAAAACTCTGGCTCACTCGTTCAATGTAGCAGCGGCCAGCACTGGGTTATTCGACGGGGGGCCCTTCGGCGATTCCTTGGGGGCTATCTCGGTCGGCTGAGCAGGCGCATTCTTGCCGTTCGGGCGGGTTCTGTTCGAGTAAATGCGGAAGGTGACCTGCAGGTTCACCAGCTCCGGTACGGGATTGCCGTTGACGGTGCCAGGACGGAAGCGCGCGTGCTGGATCGCATCCACTGCACGTTCGTCCAGCCCGAAGCCGATCGGCCGCACGATGGTGACGGCACCGGGGCGACCCTGCGCATCGACCACCATCTGCAGGAAGACCATGCCTGCGATGTTGTTCTTCTGCGCGTAGTCATTCGAGTCCGGATCGATCGGGCTGAGCAGCTGCGGCGCTCGGACGTTGCCACCGGGCCGCATCATGGACGCGTCGAGATCGGCGCGCGCCTTGCCAGCCTTGGTGGCGAAGTAATTCTGCCAGTACGGCGGCAGAGTGGCGATCACGCTGTCATCGAGCCCCGGCGCAAACATCACGTTCAGTGCCTTCGACAGTTGGAGGAAGCTAATCCGCGGATCGTGGGCTGCTGCTGCGGCGGCCGCCGCGGCCGCCGCAGCAGCGGCGGGATTTGTCGCAGTTGCCGTTGTGACTGGTGCTGTTGTGGGCGCGGTGGGCGTCGCGGCCGCCTCTGCTGTGGTGGCGGATGGGACAGGCGCGGGAGCGTCGGGCAGGCTGGCGGTTTCGGCCGTTTCGGTCGGCTTGCTGGCAGCAGGAGCAGCAGGTGCTCCGGCAGCAGGTGCGGCTGCGATCTTCGGCGCATCCTTGCCCTTTTCGGCCTTCTCTTCCTTCTTCTTTTTCTTCTTTTCCGGCTCAATGACCAGCCGCTCGACCTGGATGGTCATATTCTTCTTCGGGTCGACCCGGATCCGCTCGAAGGGCTTGTTGTCGTCCTCGTAAGGCAGCGCGCCGAAGAAGTGAAGGCCCACGCGGTGCGCCTCCAGTTCCATGTTGTGCTTGCTGAACTTGACCTTGTCGATCTGGACTACGCTGAGGGCGAACGAGCCCTTCTGGGGCGAGCCGACCACCTTGCCGTCAGTGCCGAACTCAAGCTTGTCGTCCTGGTAGAAACCGCGCAGGTAAAACATTTTTCCGACCAGCTCGCTCGAGAGCGCCTCGGCCGTCGGGGCCGGCTTGATCGCGTCAGCGACGGCTGGCGTGGGCATGATCGGTTTGTTGGACTGCTCCGGGGGCGCGGCGATCACGTTCGGAGAGGCAACGGTCTGGGTGTCGCTCTGTGCATTCGACTCGGGCGCCTGGGTCTGCTGCGCCGGGGCGAACGGGCTGACCATCAGGCAAGCCGCGACCATCGCGGCCAGGGGGCGGGCAGTAAAGACGTGACGCATTCTCGGTCCTCGCACCTGCTCCGGGTAGGGCTAGCGCCGGGCAGTCTTCCCGTTTATTCAAGGGCAGGTTCGGTCCGGGAACAATGGAACCAAAGGGAGGCCATGATCCCCCATCCGGGGGAGAGTGTTTAGCAGGGAGGCTCAATCCGCCTTCTCGCTGCTATCTTGGTCGACGGAATTTTGGAATGCGATGCACGCCCAAAATGGGAGAACCGGATGAGACCTGTGTGGAAGTGGATGGCTGCAGCGCTCCTCTCCCTGACCATCGTCGGGGTTGCTGTAGGCCTGCTCCTATTTCACCAAATTCGGAAGAGTGTTGAATCGCGCTCGCCGCATCTTGAGGCGGTATCGCTTCCTGCCCCCGATCTGACCTTCCAGACGCTTCACGGAAGAACTCAGCACCTGAGCGACTTCAGAGGCAAGGTAGTCTTTCTCGATCTCTGGGGTACCTGGTGCATTCAATGCGTCGCGGAGATGCCCACGGTCCAACAGCTTTATGCGCACTACAAAGATGACCCGGAGGTGGTGTTTCTCATCGTTTCGCGGTTGGATACGCCGCAGGAAGTCGAACGCTACGCGCGCTTGGGCGGTTACACGTTGCCGTTCTTCGTAACGCGAGATGACGAGATCCCACCTGCGATGTATTTCCATCAGTACCCAGCCACGTTTCTTTACTCGAAAGACGGCCGCATCGCGATGGAGCATGCGGGTGGAGCGGACTGGGCTCATCCCTCCGTCATCTCGTTCATCGACGAACTGAAGAGCCGCGCTCAGTAGGCGAGGAACCCTTATGAGGCGAGGACCGCAAGGACTTGGATACGAGAACTCGCCTCGAGCTTCCGGCGTCCAGGACTCCTGCCTTCCCCACTGATTCGGCACGAGCGCGCTGAAATCCAACCGCTCGCGCCCGAGGAAGCACCTTCGCCAGAATTCTGACAAAGGCTGTAAACTCGGCGGCCGAAGGCTCGTCTATTCCGGTGCCGGATGAGATGTTCGGCGGCCAAACAAGGAGAGACGGCCGGGGACAGGCGCAGCGTGCATGGAACAAGCGATCGCGAGGGTGATGACCACCGGTGAGCTGTCCGCCATGAGCGGGGTGGACGAGTGGGTGCGGCTCTATCGTGGGCGCATCTTCCGCTACATCCTGTTCGCGACGCATGACGAGGATGCGGCAGAGTCGTTGACCCAGGACTGCTTCTTGCGTGCGCACAACGCGCGGGACAGCTTTCGCGGCGAATGCGCGATGAGCACCTGGCTGATGCGCATTGCAGTGAACCTGGTCCGCGATTACCAGCGCAACCTTAAGCTGCGCTTCTGGCGCAAGGCGGCGACCGTCGATGCTGCCGAGATCAGCGAGCGGCTGCCGGACGATGCGAGCTCGAGCGAGCGCCAGCTGATCGCGCGCGAGCGGGTGGCCGGGGTCTGGAGCGCGGTCGAGACATTGAGCGCGAAGCAGCGCGAGGTCTTCGTGCTCCGCTTTGTGGAAGAGCTGGAGCTGCCGGAGATCGCTGACGCGACCGGTATGAACGTGAACACGGTGAAGTCGCATCTCTACCGCGCACTCGCGGTGGTGAAGCGCCGGGTGGGGGAGGAACGATGAGCGAGTTGCGGGAGTTGCACCTGAGTGACGAAGCCCTGCTTCGCTTTGAGATGAACGAGGCCACGGCCGAAGATCGTGCGCACCTTGAGAACTGCCCGCGCTGCCGCAGCGAGGTCGCCGAACTGGCGGAGGCAGTCCGCTCGTTCGGGATGGCGGCACGGCAGTTCGCCGCAGAGAAGGCGGCCACCACGAGAGCCTGGCGCCCCTCGCATGCAGCCCACGCCTGGCGCGGCCTGGCGGCCGGGCTGGCGCTGGCCGTCACGATGCTCGCGTTGCTGCTCGGCGTGGGCATGCCGCGCTGGCAAGCGCACCGGGCAGCGCTGGCCATGCATGCGGCGGAGCAGCGGCAACAGCAGCTTGCCGCGGACAACGCGCTGCTCGAAGAGGTGGACCAGGACGTGTCGCAGGTCTGCCGCAGCCGATGCAGCCGCTCTCGTGGACTAGCAACTCAGGGAATGGCAGCAGCTTGGGGTCGGACAGCAGCACAACCCGAGAAGCGACCCAGACGCAGTAGAGCGTTGGCTTTCCAGCAGCACAGTGCCCCACATCCGGAACGCAGCGAAATTCGCGAGCGAACGCACCCGTTCGCGCACACACAGATCTTCGAAGGAGAACGAACGACATGAGCCAGACACTCCGATTTCGGGCGCGCACGACGCGCGTCCTTTCCCTGACCCTGACGTCTCTGACGGTCTCCGCAGCACTGCTGCTGGGCAATGCGCCGCTCCGCGCGCAGCAGTCTCCCGGAGCGCCGGGGAATGCTCCTGCCGGAGCACCTGGACGCGGCGGTGGACCGTTCGCATCGCGCCGTCCGCCGATGCGCATGGGGCCTCCGGGCCGCTGGTGGGATAACCCGGAGGTGGCGCAGAAGCTGGAGCTGAGCACCGATCAGCAGAAGAAGATGGACGACATCTTCCAGCAGAGCCGGCTTAAGCTGATTGACGACCACGCGGCGGTTGAAAAGCAGGAAACCATCCTCGAGCCGCTGATGTCGGCAGACCAACTGGACGAGAAGGCTGCGCTGGCACAGGTGGACCGCGTCGCTGAGGCTCGCGCTGAGCTTGAAAAGGCGAATGCGCGCATGCTGATCGAACTGCGCCGGCAACTGACGCCGCAGCAGTGGAAGACGCTGCAGACGCTCGAGCCACGGGATCGGCACGGCGACTTCGATCGCGATCGCCGGGATCGTGGTGACCGACGTGACGGACACGGAGACGGTCCCGGTGCTCCGACACCGCCCCCTCCGAGTGGTCCGGGGAACTAGTCCGCACCGGCACCTGCGACACGCGAAAGGGAACCGGTGTGGTTCTCTTTCGGGCTCCTCGCTTGTGTGCAGAATTTTCGAGCCGCTGACGGATCGTGTCGTCAGCGGCTTCGCTGCATCTGTTGCGTCAGCGACACTCGATGCGCGTGCGAACGGAGGCGAGCAGGTAGGATAGGGAGTCCTCATCCTTTCTTCCGAGCTCGCGATGCGCCCTCGTTTGTGTGCCGTGCTGCTGCTCTCCCTCCTGACCTCCTCTGCGGCCCTGGCGCAGATGCCGGCGCGCCGGCCAATGACCTACGACGATTTAGCGAAGATGCGGCGGCTCGATGACCTGTCACTCTCGCCGGACGGACGCTGGGTCCTGTTCGCCGTGACCGATGTCGATCTCGCACAGAATCGCAAGACCTCGCACCTATGGTTGGTCCCGACCGGCATTGGTTCAAAGCCGACGGAAGAAAAGCCCATCACCGCATCGCTGCCGGGTGAGGGACATGGGCGTTTCTCGCCCGATGGCACGAAGGTTCTGTTCCAGAGTGCACGCGAGGGCGTGCAACAGGTGTACGTCGCGAGCTTTGACCCGCACAGCGGCACGCTGGGCGATGCGCAGCCGGTGACGCACGCAGCGCTGGGCGCGGACGGCGCCATGTGGTCGCCAGACGGCACCAGCATCCTCTATACCTCGGCCGTGTACGCGGACTGCCCGGCGGGCCCGCAGCAGGAGAGCTGCGACACAGAGCGCGCCAAGGCGAAGAGCGAGAGCAAGGTGAAGGCGCAGATCTTCACGCATCTGCTCTACCGGCACTGGAATGCATTTACCGGCGAGACGCGCTCGCACCTGTTTTTGCAGAAGCTTGGTCCGGATGGGCTCGCTGCCGGACCTGCGCGTGATCTGAACCCTGGCGATCCGCATGATGTGCCGCCGTTCGCGCTGGGTGGCCCCGATCCGTACGCCTTCTCGCCCGACAGCAGGGAGCTGGTCTTTGAAGAGAACACCGATCCCATGCCGGCGATCTCGACGCATGTGGACTTGTGGACGCTCGACCTGACCGACGCCGCAGCGCAGCCGGTGAAGATCTCGAACAGCGCGGGCGGCAACGTGAGCCCGCTGTATTCGCCGGACGGCAAGTACATTGCGTGGCGTTCGCAGGCCCGCGCCGGATACGAGAGCGATCGCTTCCGGCTCGCGCTCTACGACCGTGCCACGAAGAAAATCAGTCTGCCCATGGACGATTTCGACAGGTGGGTGGATGAGCTGGCGTGGTCGCCCGATTCGCACAGCCTCTACTTCACGGCAGGCGACGAAGGCGAGGAGCCGCTGTTTCAACTCGATCTTGCCTCCGGGCAGCGCAGCTATCTGGCACGTCGGGGAGAGTACGGCGATCTGCACCCCACTGCGGATAACCAGCACCTGGTCGCGAGCCGAGTGACGGTGAAGCGGCCGGCGGAGATCACGCTGCTGAACCTGAGCGAGGAGTCCTTTCACCACGCCAAGCCAACGACCACGCCGGAGCTGCGCACCCGCACCGTACCGGTGAGGACAGCGAGGCGCCGTGTCGCGCCGATCGCGGAGCCATCGGAGGTCACCGAGCAGCCGCTGACCCGGCTCAATCGCACGCTGATCGCGCAGCTCGATCTTGGCGAGCTGGAGCACTACTGGTTTCGCGGCGCGGGTAACGTGCGCGTCGAGGGATTCCTGATTCGGCCGCCAGCTTTCGACTCGGCGAAGAAGTATCCGGTGAAGTTTCTTATCCACGGTGGGCCGCAAGGTGCATGGGGCGACAGCTGGAGCTATCGCTGGAATGCCGAGCTGCTCGCAGCCAACGGGTATGTGGTCGTAATGGTGAATCCGCGCGGCTCCACGGGCTATGGCCAGGGCTTTGTGGATGGAGTGAATAACGACTGGGGCGGCCGCCCGTACATCGACCTGATGCGCGGTCTGGATGCGGCGGAGCAGCACTTTTCGTTCATCGACCGGCAGCGCGAGTGCGCCCTGGGCGCGAGCTATGGCGGCTACATGGCGAACTGGATCCTCGGTCACACGGAGCGGTTCCGCTGCATTGTGTCTCACGACGGGATGTTTGACGCGGAGGCCGCCTACGGAGCCAGCGATGAGCTGTGGTTCAACGAGTGGGAGTTTCGCGGAACACCGTGGTCCAATCGGCTTGGGTATCGGCGCTGGTCGCCCGCGCTCTACGCGGCGCAGTTCAAGACACCGACGCTGGTGGTGCACGGGCAGCTCGACTATCGGCTCGATGTGAGCGAGGGCATGAGCCTGTTCACCACGCTGCAGCGGATGGGCGTTCCGTCGGAGATGCTTTACTTCCCGGACGAGGGCCACTGGGTGCTGAAGCCGCAGAACTCTGAGCTGTGGTATCGCACGGTCAACGCGTGGTGCGATCGCTGGACCGCGGAAGCGACCAAGCCGGCCAGTCAGCATCGCGCAGGGGAGTAGCAAAGTGCCCTTTAGCGGCGGAAAGCGTCCGAAGAAACCGCGCGAACCACTTGGCGAAGCGGCGCTGTTTGAATACGCCGTTGCATCGCTGGGGCGTCGCGCGCAGACGGTGGCTGAGCTGAAACGCAAGCTGCGCACCCGCGCGGCCGAGGGTGACGAAGGCGAGCAGGCGATGGCTGCGGTGATTTCGAAGCTGAAGGAGTATCGCTTCCTGAACGATGCGAGCTTTGCGGCGGACTACACGCGACTGCGCCAGGAGAACCAGAAGTTCGGGCGGCGGCGCGTGCAGCAGGGACTGATGCAGAAGGGCGTGCACCCGGAGCTGACCGCGACGACGCTCGATACGGCCTACGCCAACGTTGATGAAGAGACGCTGGCTCGTGCCTACATCGATCGCAAGCGCATGCCCGAGCCAAAGGACAAGAAGGACGCGGCGCGCACCATGCGCCGGCTGATCGGGGCGGGCTTCTCGCCACCGACTGTGTTCCGTGTTCTTCGCCGCTGGGTCAAGGATGAGACAGCGCTCGGTGAGCTGGCCGAGCCCGAAGCCGACGCAGAGTAGCCCCACTGCCGCACCCCACTGCCGTAAAGAGGAGAGCGCATGCGACTGATGGCTGTGGACTGGTCGGGAAGTCAGGACGTGGGCGGCCAGCGCAAGCACATCTGGGTGGCCGAAGGCGCCGATCCCGCCGCTGTCACGCTTACGAATGAGCGCACCCGCGAGGAGACGATCGCGCATGTGGTCGCCGCAGCCGCTTCTGATCCGGAACTGGTTGCCGGCTTTGACTTCGCATTCAGCTTTCCAGCGTGGTTCACGCGCAGCCTCGGCGTCGCAGAGGCGCCGGCCTTGTGGCGGTGTGCGGCGAACGAGGGCGAGCGCTGGCTGACCGGGTGCGAGCCGCCGTTCTGGGGACGGCCCGGGCGCAGCTGCCCGGAAGGACATCGCGCCGTGCCGGGCTTGAACGGCAGTGGCTGGCTGGGCTATCGCGTGACCGATCGCGACGCCGCCAAGCGGGTCGGGCGGCTGCCGTCATCACCATTTCAGGTGGGCGGTGCGGGCGCTGTCGGCACCGGCTCGGTGCGCGGCATGCCGTGGCTGCTTGCGCTCCGTCGTGCGGGCTTCGCGATCTGGCCGTTCGACGAGCCACCTGATGAGCCGCGCTGCCCGATCGCGCTCGAGATCTACCCGCGCCTGTTCACCGGGCGTACAAAGGTCAGCCAGGCCGCGGCGCGGGCGCGATGGCTCGATCAGCCGAGTTGCAGCGAAGTGCCGGAACAGGCGCTTGCTGATGCGCGGCGTTCGCCCGATGCGTTTGACGCCCTGGCTGCTCTGCTCGGCATGATGCAGCACCGCGATGAACTGGCACACCTGCCAGCTTGCAGCAACGCTGACCGCAGGCTCGAAGGGGCCATCTGGATGCCGCGCGACGATGCATCGCCCGCAGGCGCGCAACTGTAGACTTGAGCTATGCAAGTGCGCTCCGGCAACGAGATTCGTGAGATGTTTCTTCGCTTTTTCGAGGAGAAGGGGCACCGTCGCGTGCACTCGTCCTCGCTTGTCCCGCAGAACGACCCCACGCTGCTGTTCACCAATGCGGGCATGAACCAATTCAAGGATGTGTTTCTTGGGCTCGAGCATCGCGACTACAACCGCGCCACCTCGTCGCAGAAGTGTGTCCGTGCCGGGGGCAAGCACAACGATTTGGAGAACGTCGGCTTCACGCGCCGCCACCACACGTTCTTCGAGATGCTCGGCAACTTCAGCTTCGGTGACTATTTCAAGCGTGACGCGATTGCCTTCGCGTGGGAGTTGGTCACGTCGGACAAGTGGTTCGGCATCCCGAAGGACCGCCTCTACGTCACTATCTTCAAGGGCGAGAATGGCGTGCCGCGCGATGAAGAGGCGCACAGCTACTGGCGCGAGCAGGGCGTTCCCGCGGATCGCATCTTCGAGATGGGCATGAAGGACAACTTCTGGCAGATGGGCGACACCGGCCCATGCGGGCCCTGCTCGGAGATCTTCTACGACATGGGGCTCGCTGCATCTGAAACCGGCAAGAATCTGCCGTTCGGCGAAGACGATGCGCGCTATGTCGAGATCTGGAACCTCGTCTTTATGCAGTTCGATCGCAGCGCAACCGGCGAGCTGGCGCTGCTGCCCAAGCCGTCGATTGATACGGGAGCAGGGCTTGAGCGCATGGCCGCCGTCCTACAGGGCAAGCTGTCGAACTTCGAGACGGATCTATTCGTTCCGCTGATTGAACGGGCCGCGGAGTTGACGCATACGCGGGGGGATCTGCTCAGCAATCCTTCGCTCCGCATCATCGCCGACCACGCACGCGCCGCGACATTTCTCATCAGTGATGGCGTGCTGCCCGCGAACGAGGGTCGAGGCTACGTGCTGCGCAAGATCCTGCGCCGCGGTATTCGGCACGGACGGCTGCTCGGCCAGGCCGAGCCCTTCATGTACGAAATGGTCTTCGCCGTGCGCGATGAAATGGCAGGGGCCTATCCGGAACTGGAGGAATCCGCCGACCGAGTCAGCAAGGTCGTACTCGCGGAGGAACGTCAGTTCGCGCGTGTGATGGAGCAGGGGCTGGTGCGGCTGGAGCAGGATTTTGCCCCTCTGCTCGCTGAAAAAAAGAGTGCTGGCACGGTGACGTATGCCGGTGTCAAGGCATTCCATCTATACGAGACCTACGGTCTACCGCTCGACTTCATGGTCGATGCCGCGCGCGATCAGGGCATCGAATTCGATCTGACCGGCTTTGAGACAGCACGCGCTGAAGAGCAGGCACGTGCTCGCGCTTCCTGGAAGGGCGGCGCGAAAGCGTCGGCCAGCCCGGCATTTCGCGAGCTGCCGAAGACAGTGTTCGAGGGCTACGGCCACCTCATCTCCACTGGCTGCGACGTGCTCGCACTGGTGCGCGGCGGCGTCGGTGTGCCGGCGGCCGAAGCAGGCGACGAGGTCGAGGTCGTGCTCAACCACACATCGTTCTACGCCGACTCCGGCGGCCAGGTTGGCGATCGCGGCTGGTTGCGTTCGGACGATCACAACGCGGTGATCGCCGATGTGCTCGGATGCGTCATGCCCGTGCAGGGCGTGCGCGCGCACCGCGTCAAGCTGCGTCAACAGCTAGCCGTCGGCATGCGTGTCGATACCGTGGTCGATGCCGAGTTCCGCAACGCCACGCGACGCAACCATACCGGCACGCACCTGCTGCATGCCGCATTGCGGTCTGTGCTGGGTCCACATGTGAAGCAGGCTGGCTCGCTGGTCGATCCCACCCGGTTGCGCTTCGACTTCTCGCACTTCGCCTCGGTAGCAGATGAAGAGCTTGCGGATATCGAGACGATCGTCAATCGCCAGGTGCTGGGCAACACGCCTGTGGTGACGCTCGAGGATGTGCCGATCGATGTCGCCGTCAACGAGCTGAAGGCGATGGCCCTGTTCGGCGAAAAGTACGGTGAGCGCGTGCGCGTCGTGAAGATTGGGGACTTCTCGGCAGAGCTGTGTGGTGGCACGCACACTGGCGCAACGGGTGAGATTGGCGTGCTGAAGCTGCTCGGAGAGTCGAGCGTTTCCTCGGGCGTGCGGCGCGTCGAGGCAATCAGCGGTCTGGGTGCGCTCTCCGAATTTCGTCGCGACTACGACGCTGCGCAACTGGCATCGCAGGTTGGCGGCGGCGCGGACACTGCTCCCGCGGACGCACTGCGCCAGCGCTTCGCGGCGCAGGAAGAGGAGATCCGCAAGCTGCGCCGTGAGCTCGATCAGGCACGCATGAAGTCGGCTGCGTCGTCAGTTGCGTCGGCGGCAGACCAGGCGGTCGAGATCAAGGGCGTCAAGGTGCTCTCGCAGCGCGTGGCGTCGCTTGATCGCGGACAGATGCGCACTCTCGTCGACAACCTGCGCGGCAAGCTTGGCTCGGGTGTGGTCGTGCTCGGCTCGGCGGCGGAGGATGGCAAGGTTGCGCTGATCGTTGGCGTCACTAAGGACCTGACGGATCGCGTGCAGGCGGGCAAGGTCGTCGGCCAGATCGCGCAACGGGTTGGCGGCTCGGGTGGCGGACGTCCGGACCTTGCAGAGGCCGGCGGCAAGGATGCAACGCAGCTTGATGCGGCGCTTGCGAGCGCGCCCGAGGTGGTCGGCAGCATACTCGGCTGATCGGGATTGCGGGGTCCGTTACGATGATGACGCTCTCTTCTTAACGGAAGAGAGCGCATCATGAACGACGTAGACCAAGAGGAACGACCGATGCTCGATGTGCACCCGCCGCATGAGGCGGCGCATAGCTGGCGCGACATCCTGATTCACCTGGCCACCATCACGGTCGGCCTGTTCATCGCGCTGTCGCTTGAAGGCTGCGTGGAGTGGCAGCACCATCGCCACCTGGTGCGTGAGGCGCGCGAGAACATCCGCACCGAAATTGAGGACAATCAGAAGGAGCTGCGCAGCGACATCGACCACATCCACCAGGAGCAGGCCGACATGAAGCACAATGTCGAGGTGCTTTCGGCCCTGCGAAACAACCTGAACGAGAGGGGTCTTAACGTTACGCTCCGTTTGGAAAGTGCGTCTCTGCAGGACGCAAGCTGGAGCACGGCCCGGACCACTGGCGCGCTCGCCTTCATGGGCTATCCGGAGGTGAAGCGTTATGCTGCGCTTTATGATCAGCAGGCTCTCTTCACCGGAGAGAGCTCCCGCGTCGGCAATGTGTACGCAGAGTCGTTCCAAATCTTCGCCAGGTTTGATTTGGATAAGAAATCTGATGACCCGGTAAAGAAGGCCGATGTGAACGCCGCCCTTCAGAAGGTACTCGCGGTGCAGGGCGAACTGCTGATCTACAACGCCATCGCGGAAGAGCTCAATCGTATGTACACCAAGGCGCTTGCCGGCCAGTCCTGAAGTGGGCGCGACCTTCCGACCTGGCCAGTGTTGAAGTAGGTATCCGGAGGATTCACCGGAGACGAGCGGCGGGTGCCGCCACCTATAATGAGGGCTCTGGCGCGAAGTCTCCGTCGATCATTTATGCCGGCACGGCTCTTTCCCTCGTCCGTCCTGCGGCGCGGTTGTCTCGCTGCCCTGGCGATCTTCGCGCTGCTGCCGTCGGCAGCTCATGCGGCGCGGCACACTGCCTTTGAACGTGCCGAGCAGTTACGCGATGCACTTGAGGGCAAGCCCGAGGGCGCCCGCAATCGCGGCGATTACGAGCGCGTGCTCGAGGCGTACCGCTCCGTCTATCACGCAAATCCCGGAGACTCGAAGGCCTCCACCGCCGTGAACATGGTGGCGGGACTGCTTGCTGAAGAGGGCCGTGTGCTGGGGGACGAGAAGCCATCGCACGACGCGATCGGGCAGTTCGAATTCCTTCGCGCGCAATACCCGGCGAGCCCTTACGGCGAGTCTGCGCTGCTGGCCGAAGGTTCCATCTACCTGCACGATCTGCATGATCCTGCGTCAGCCCGTGCCGCATACCAGCACTTCCTGAAGAGCTACCCGCATCACCCGCTCGCAGCGCAGGCGCGCGCCGGGCTGCGCGAGACCCGTCACCAGAGCGCAGCGCAGGTCGCTCAAGCAGCGCCCGCGACTCGAACGTCGCCCCAGAGTCCGACCCACGAAGTGAGCTCGGCGCGGAATACGCCGGTCCAGACCAAGCCGCTGCATTCCGCTGTCGCGCAACCCGCGACGCCCACAACTGCGTCGGCACCAACACGGACTGTGGCTCCACGCGAGAACGAGTTAACGAAGGTCGAACAGGCGCCTGCACTGTCCACGCCAGTCGCGGACTCGGCTGTCGCGATATCGGTGCGGCAGACGCCCGATGCTGCGGCAGGGCAGCCGCTGCTTACCGGCGCGATGCGCACCGCGGCACAGCAGCATCGTGGGCGGCTGCCGGTTGTCACCAATGTGCGGCACTGGTCCACACCGGTCTATACGCGGGTCGCGATCGATCTGCAGGATCAGGTGCAGTACGAAGCGGCGCGTGTGCCGAATCCGGATCGGATCTACTTCGACCTGCACGGCGCGCGCGTTGCGCCGGAGCTGATCGGGAAGACAGTCACGGTGACAGATGACGGATTCCTGCAGCGCATCCGAGTGGCGCAGTTCTCGAACGATGTGACGCGCATCGTGCTGGACGTCAGCCAGGTCAGTGACTACTCGGCATTCTTCCTGCCCAATCCGTGGCGTCTCATCATTGACATCCACGGCCGTCGTCCGGGCAGCGCCGCTCCGCAGTATGCAATAGCCAGTCAGGCAGAGCGCCCGGCACAGCCGGTGGCGACGAGCGCCGACGCGAGCAACGCGAGCACGCCCCAGGCGACACGTGAGCTGCGTGACATCGCATCGCTGGGTGCTCATCCGGACCAGGTGAAGGCGACCAGCCGCCCGACGACCGGACCGATTTCGGCCAACGTGGCACGCGTGCCCGGAAGCTCCCGGAAGAGCGAAACGAAGCCGGACAGCGAGAGCGAAGACGAGGGCGCGAAGCTCGATCTGCCGGGCGCTGCGCCCGACGCAACAAACACACCACACAGCCGATCGCGCCACAAGCCAGCGCGTCCCGACAGTCAGACAACCACTGATCGAGCAGTGAAGCCGGCGGACCCTGACAGCACGAAAGCACCGGACCCGCCTACGCGCGTAGTGGTCGATGACGGCGATGCGGACGCATCCGATGCCACTCCGGCTACCGCGCATGTCGAGACGCCGCGCATCCCACCGTCGCAAGCCCCTCTGCCGTCACCTACTCCGTCGCGCAGCGCTGCGCGCGAGGCGCGCTCGACGCTCGATGGACAGCGCTCCCTCACGCGCGCGCTTGGGCTGAAGATCGGGCGCATCGTGGTCGACGCCGGGCACGGCGGGCACGACTCCGGCACACTCGGGCCGGGCGGGATCGAGGAGAAAGACATCGTGCTCGATGTGGCGTTGCGGCTTGGCAAGCTGCTGCACGATCGGCTTGGTGCGGACGTGACATACACGCGTGACGACGACACGTTCATCCCGCTCGAACAGCGCACCGCAATCGCGAACAAGGCGCAAGCGGACCTGTTCATCAGCGTGCACGCGAACTCAAGCTCGGACCCGACAGCGCGTGGCGTCGAGACGTACTATCTGAACTTCACCACCTCCCCGGATGCGCTCGAAGTCGCTGCGCGTGAGAATGCCGTGTCGGATCAGTCGGTGCATGAGCTCGCCGGGCTGGTGAAGAAGATCACGCTCAAGGACAAGATCGACGAGTCGCGTGAGTTCGCTGTCGATGTGCAGCACTCGCTCTACAGCGGACTCGAGCGGGACAATCCCGGCCTGCGAGATCGGGGCGTCAAGAAGGCGCCGTTCGTCGTGCTCATCGGGGCCAACATGCCGTCGATTCTGGCAGAGATCTCGTTCCTGACGAACCCCTCGGACGCGACGGAACTGCGTCGCGGGGAATACCGTGAGCGCATCGCGGAGTCGCTCTATCGGGGCGTCGCGCACTATTGCAGCGGGCTCAGCGGTCTGCGCATTGCGGCGAATACACGCGCGCCGGGGCAGTAGAAGTGGATGTGCCGGGCCGGGTACCTGAGGAGTAATCTGGAGGAAATGCAGTCCCGTTTCCGAGTTCCGCTCCCCTTCTCTTTGTTGCTCGCCGTTTCACTGGCTCCGGTCGTGATCGCGCAGCCTGCCGCTTCGAAAACTGCGCATCCCAAGCAGCCGAACATGGCGATGGCTGCCCCCGCACCGCTGCTGCCGGAGAGCTTTGCCGGATTTGCGCTTGAGGGTCGCCTTGAGAAGTCGACCGAGCCGGGCACCGTCGATCCCACGAACGCGCAAGTGCTGGTGGAGTACGGCTTTCGTGACTTCGCTACCGGCACGTACAAGAACAACATCAACTCCGTCACGCTGCGCGCCATCCGCTTCGGCGACGCCTCGGGAGCCTACGGGGCCTACACCTTCTATCGCATCCCGGGCATGCACCCGGAGGACATCGGCAAGAGCGCAGCCGTCAACGGGTCGCGTGTCATCTTCTGGAATGGCGCAACCGTGGTGGACGCGAAGTTCGATCACCTGACCGCGATGTCCGCGGCGGAACTCCGCGAACTCGCCGACAGACTGCCGATGGTCAGCGGCTCGGCCGGAATCCCGCCAGCGCTGCCCGGATTCCTCCCGCGGCAGAATCTCGAACCGACGCACACCCGTTATTCGTTGGGGCCGCAGGCGTACACGTTGAGCGGTGGCGTGCTGCCCGCGACGCTGATCGACTTCTCGAAGAGCCCCGAAGTGCTGAGCGGCGGCTTCGACCTGTCGAGCGGCGAGGGCACGCTGACCCTGATCGAGTACCCGACCCCACAGATCGCGGCGGATCGCGAGCGGGCCATCGCGGCATATCTGAGGGCCGGCAGCACGAGCCAGCCGCCGTTTCCTGAGCCGCTGGCCGCAAGCAACACGCAGGCGCTCATGGCCAAGCGCAGCGGATTGCTGGTCGCGATCACGAGTGGTGCCATCGACGCAGGCGACGCGCACAAGCTGCTCGACCGGATTCACTACGAAGCCTCGGTGACCTGGAACAATCCTGCCGGGTACGTGCCGGAGACGACCAAGGCTGCGAAGCTACTCTCGAACGTCATCATCTTCTGCCTGATCGCCTGTGGCGCTACATTCCTGCTCGGGATCTTTCTTGGCGGCGGCCGGGCGCTTTACCGGGTGCTCCGCGGCAAGTCTGCGTCGACGGTGGACGAGATGGAATTCATCAAATTGGACCTTCGCTAGGCGACGGAACAGTCGTGGCATCCGGGTAGATTCTGGCTGAATGGTCTCGGTTTGAACCGGAATCGGTGCAACTCTGAGAGCAACCCGCAGAAATCAGGCGGCTTATTGCTCTCGGGCAGGTACTTACGTGAACAAAAGGCGAACACTTGACAATTCGCCGCCTTGGCAGGAGAATTTGCTAACCCGTTGAAAACGATGATCTTAGCAGGTGCTGGATTTGGTCTTGACACCCCAATAGGCCGCCCATACTATGACGCCAAGAAAGTTCTGATGGCCTTGCCTCCGTTGGAGCTATTCTCCCTAAGAAAAAGCCACCCTGTTGCCGGGTGGCTTTTTCGTTGCGCAAAACGGGCAGGGAAGAGCTGTCCGTCCGAGCCTTGAACCCGTCGGGGAATTGACTGATAGGAGCGTTACAGACACCCTGTGAGCGATGATTAGCCTGCTCCGGCCCCCTTACCTCCTGCGGCCGTCTGGGGCTCGTCGTAGAGCCGAGCTGAAGGACTCGGGCCCGGGTGGTATGGAGACGGCATGCAGACGAAGGTGCAGCGTGCGATCTGCCCATCTTCGGGCTTCCTCGCCATGCGGCGGTGATCGATGAGGTAAGTCGACGCGGCATCACGCGCGACCCACGCCTAAGCTGGGCGACTCGTCAGCGCAGCGTTCCTGGTGCGCTTTTCCGCAGGGTCGTGACCTTTACCGCTGCTCGCGCGGAACGCTACAATCAGCCGAGGAGCGCCGACGTAGCTCAGTTGGTAGAGCAGCCGATTCGTAATCGGCAGGTCACCGGTTCAAGTCCGGTCGTCGGCTCCACAGGACCGGGTATCCACTTCGGTTCTCTCCGAGTTTTGTACCTCTTTTTCCTCTTCTATTTTGGCTGCTGCGGTTGCGCGTCTGCGCCGCGCTCCGGATAATCGCACCAAGGCGCCTCCCCGTCTGCCACCTCCACCGCGGAGCGTGCTGGCAGGGCCGGGAGGCAGATGGGTCGCTTTGCAGATTCGGGGCTCGGGCCCCGCGACGAGCGTGACGCTGTGAGCCGATATAGCCGTCAGGACGTTCTTCGTATTCTGCGCATTCATGCCCGGCAGATGGTGGCATGGGAGCGTGCAGGCCTGGTCGAAGCGGGCGAGTCGTACAGCTTTCAGGATCTCGTTCAATTCCGCAAACTTCGGGATCTCAGGGCGAACCGCGTCTCCGTCGCGAACATCCGTGCCTCGGTCGATGCCATGCAAGCCGTCTCGGGGATGAGCAATCCGCTGATTGAAGCCTCGGCCTCCCGTCGTGGCTCGCGCGTGCTGTTTCGCCATTCCGGGGCCGTCATGGAGCCGATTGCGCGTCAGTTTGTCTTCGATTTCGACGCGCCGGGCGCCTCAGCCACACAGCCCGCTTTGCCCAATGTCCAGGCGAACCCCGCTGCGCTCGAAGCGCGCGTCTCGGCCGCGTTCCTGCAGGCGGTGCAGGCGGAGGAGAACAGCCGTCTCGAGGAAGCCGCAGAAGGCTACGAGCAGGTGCTGCACCTGGATCCGCATCACGCGCCGTCGGCGATCAACCTGGGCACGATCTGCTACAACCGCCGCCAGTTCCGGCGGGCGGAGGAGCTCTATCGCCGGGCTACGGTCTCGGACCCTGAGTACGCGCTCGCATTCTTTGACCTGGGCAATGTGCTCGACGAGCTGGAGCGGCTGCCCGATGCCATCGAGGCCTACCGGACGGCGATCCGCCTGGTGCCCAAATACGCGGATGCGCACTACAACCTGGCGCTTGCGTATGAGCGGACGGGCGAGCGTCGCCGCGCGCTGCGCCACTGGACCGTGTACCTGAAGCTGGACCCTGTCGGGCCCTGGGCGACCCATGCCCGGGCGCAGGCGCGCAAGATTCTGTCGCGCGAGAAGCTGACCATCGTCCATCGTTCGCCCTGGGCGCCCCGTCGCAGGCTTGAGGTGCGGCCACCGTCGGCCCCCGCAGCCGAGCGTGGCCCCGGCCTCCCTGCCTGATACGTCTCTCTGGTTCCGAACTAGCAGAGCGCTCGTACTCGTAACAGCAAAGCGAGAGAAATGTCTTCTCTCTGCTCTGTATGCGAGGTAGCATCGGCCCACCTATGCGGCGACTTCTGCCTGTTCTCCTGATTGGCCTGTTGGCTGTCCTGACCCCACTGCGCTCGGCTGCTGCGAGTGCGCCGCAATGGTTCGAGGTCACCAGCCCGCACTTCCGCGTCGTGACCGACAGCAGCGAGAAGCGCGGCCGCGAGGTGGCGCTGCAACTCGAGCGCATGCGCAGTGTATTCCAGGCGCTGTTGCCAGCGGGCGCGGATGCATCCGAGCCGCCGATCACGGTGCTGGCGCTCAAGAACAAGAAAGACTTCGCGGCTGTGGAGCCGGCTGCATATCTCGCCAAGAATCAGCTGAACCTCGCGGGGTACTTTCAGCGCACCCAGGACAAGAACTACATCTTGTTGCGGCTGGATGCGGACGCAGAGCATCCCTACGCACCCATGTACCACGAATACGCGCACTACACGATGAGGAAGGCCGGTGAGTGGCTACCCCTCTGGTTGAACGAGGGTCAGGCGCAGTTCTACCAAAACAGCGATATTCACGAAAAAGACGTCCTGCTGGGACGACCGTCTCCCGAAGATCTGTTCTATCTGCGGGAGCATCGGCTCATCTCCCTGCCGGTTCTTTTTGCCGTGGACCATACGTCGCCTTACTACCACGACGAGCAGAAGGGTTCTGTCTTCTACGCCGAGTCCTGGGCACTGACGCACTACCTGATTAACTCGGACTGGGGCAAGCCGCGTAACCGGCTCAGCGACTACATGCACCTGCTGAAGGCCAAGACCGACCCGTCCCTTGCCGCGCAGCAGGCATTCGGCGACCTGCGCCAGCTACAGAAGGACCTGGACATGTACGTTGCGCACGGCGAATACAAGGTCTTCGAGGCGAAGATGGCCGTGAGCGTGGACGCGACCAGCTTCCAGAGCCAGCCGATCGCGGAGGCTGCGGCCGACGCGCTGCGCGCCGACGTGCTGGCTTATAGCGATCGCAAGCCGGAGGCACGGGCGCTGATCGCAACGGTGCTGCAGGCCGACCCGAAGAACGCCCAAGCGCACGAGACGATGGGCTATCTCTCGCTTCGCGAGGGCGATAATTCAGCTGCCCGCAAATGGTACGGCGAAGCAGTGCAACTTGATTCACAGAGCTACTTCGCACACTACTACTACGCACTGACGTCCTTGCAGTCTCGCGAGGGAGATGCAACTCAGATCGAGTCGAGCCTGCGAGCGGCGATCCGCCTGAACCCCTCGTTCGCGCCGTCGTATGACCTGCTCGCGCACGTGCTGGCAGAAGATCCGGCGAAGAAGGCAGAAGCTCACATGATGAATGTGCAAGCCATCGGACTTGAGCCGGACAATCTGACCTACCGCCTGAATGCAGCCTCGGTGCTGATCAGCACGCAGCAATTCGATTCTGCAATTCGCGTGCTGGAAACAGCAAAGCATGTCGCGAAGAGCCCGGATGACCAGCAGAGGATCGACCAGCAGCTCACCATGCTGGCGCACTACAACGATCGACCGGAGAACCATGCACCAGTGCACACGGATGGAGTGACGCTTTCGGCGAAATCCTTTCCGCGCATGCAGCGAGGGGCTTCCGCACGCACGATGGCCATCCCTAACAACGATGGGAGCATGTACCTGTTGAAGGAGGACAGCGCAGCTCCGGCCGAAGCGACAGTGAGTGCAAGTGCATCCGCTGAAACGGCCGCCGACACGCCAGCTGTCAGCGGGCACCACTCCGTCCAGGGTGTCATCCGGAGCGTGACGTGCGTCTTCCCTTCGAAGCTGACGCTCACCGTAGCGCAGTCGGACAAAGGGCCCGATGTAACGCTCACGACGGCGAACTTCTTCAAGCTCGAAATCAGCGCGGTGAACTACACGCCGCAAGGCGACATGAACCCCTGCAACGACCTGAAGGATACAAAGGCGAAGGTGGACTACGCCGACGCCGCGGCGGGAGCACCCGGGGTGATCGTCTCAATCGCTCTCAGTCGCTGACGTCTGTGTCGGTGATGCCTGCTCCTGAGGTCAGCAACCGGCGAGTGCGGTGTTTTCGCTTCCGCGGTCTGCAACGCAAATAGCAGCTACCGTGCGAGCACGACGTGCGTGGCGTACTCTGTCGGAACCGTCTCTCGGACGTGATAGCCAAGTGCCGGCAGGTCCAGGCCAGCGAACAGTGGCTCTCCGCGACCGAGCACAGTTGGCGCGACGGCGAGATGCATCTCATCGATGGCGCCGCTGAGGAGATATTGGCGCACCGTCGCAGCGCCGCCGCCGATCTTGACGTCGAGGTCGCCTGCGGCAGCTCGCGCCTGGGCAAGAGCCGCGTCGATCCCTTCCGTCACGAAGTGAAAGGTCGTACCGCCCTCCATGACGATTGGATCGTGTGGGTGATGCGTGAGGATGAACGTGGGTGCGTGGTACGGGGGATTGTCGCCCCACCAGCCCTTCCAGCCGTCGTCCGGCCATTCGCCACGGCTCGGCGCGAACATGTTGCGACCGAGGATGAACGCACCGAAGCCCTCGGCTGATGCGCGGGCGAAGCGATCCTCCGTTCCGCCCTGCTTGCCGATCATCGATTGGAATGTTCGGGTCGGGAAGAACCATTGAAACAACTCGCGGCCTCGCCGGCCCAGCGGCTGTTCGAGGTCCTGGTCCGGACCGGCTCCGAAGCCGTCCAGAGAGATCGAGAATCCCGCCACGCGAACCTTGCCCATACACCGCCTCCATGTAAACGCGACTTGCAGTGTGTCGCAAGTCGCGAGACCGATCCTATCGTGCAAGTGGTGATGTTTGTGATGCGCAACTGACGCTCGCGGTGCTCGGCGATGGCTATAGCCTCACGCCGTCCGCGAAATAAGGGTCGACTTCGTGTGTGCTAGTAGCGCCAGCTCTTGAGGTCGGCACCGGTGGGTGCCGTCTTCTCAATGCGGTCGAGGATCTTTGGCAGGTACATGGTGTTGTAGTGCAGCCGGGAGAAGGCGTTCGACAGCGTAGGATCGCCATTCCAGCAATGCTCTGCGCGCGGGCCGTAGGTCACCTCGCCCTCATATGGCGGGTTGGCAGACTTCAGGAAATACTCCAGGCGATAGACCGCGTCATTGAGGAAATACGTGTCATCACTTCCAACATAGATATGTAACTTGCCCTGTAGCTTCGGGCCGATCGTAGCCCAGTTGCGCCGCAGGTACTCGGTCAAATCGTAGTGGTCGCGCCAGTACGCCGCGACCTGGGGATCGATCACGCCCGTCTCTTTATCGAAGATGGGTTGCGGGTAGCCGTCTGCGCCTTCGGGTGAGTACACCGCCTGCCAGATATCCCATTGCTCGCCGGAGCGGCCGTGATCTCCGAGTGCGCGCTCGTACTGCTGGTTCTCGCGAATGGTGAGCATGGTGTGGCCGAGATAGTCGCGCATGGCCGGCTGGTCCACCTGCTTGTGCGCTCCTTCCAGAAAGAACGCGTTCTTCTGCTCGTACAGATCGATGTTGGTATAAGCGTGAAAGTCGACTGGATCGGGGCAGGAAACGAAGGCTCCGTTGTAGTGATCTGGGTAGAATATCTGCACGGCCAGCGACTCCCACCCGCCAGTGGAGCCACCGTATGCAAACCGCGCCCAGCCTGCGCCAATCGCGCGAAACCGCTTCTCGATCGCCGGGATTAACTCCGTTTCGATCGCTGTTCCGTACGGGCCCACATTGGCCGAATCGACCGCGTAGCTGTCGTCGTAGTACGGATTCGCATGCTGCAGCTTCACGATCAGTACGCGCGGAAAGCCCGGGCTGGTCCACTGCTGGTAGAGCTTGTAGCCCTCGTCCTGAATGATGCGGTTGTAGCCCGCCAGGTGAAAGCGCTCGCTGTAGTCCGGCTTGAGATTCGGGTCCGGCGGCTCGGTGCGGAAGTTATCGAACTGTGACACGAAGTGATCGTGAAACAGGATCAAAGGAAAGCGCGCTTCCGGGTGTGCATCGAAGCCCTCCGGCACAAGCACGATGGCGCCGAGGAACATGGGCCGCCCCCAGAACTTCGTCAGGACATCGCTCTGGATGCGGATGTGGCGAACGTATTTCGTGTCCATTGCTCGGGGAATCGGCGGGATCTCTTCGGTCAGCGCGATGGGCAGTAGCTTGCCTCCGTTGCCGAGGCGCATCTTCACCGGCTTGCTGTATAGGTTGCCGGGAGCGATGTTCCAGTGCTGGCCTTCGCCGCGATCCGGAGCGAGCTTGATCGTCTTGCCATCCGCACGATGGAAGGTTTCGTAGCGGTTGAGCAGCGCCTGGACGTAGTAGTCACCCGGGGGTACGTCGGCGAGCGAGTGGATCGGGTAGCCGGTCGCGCTCGCATCCACCGTCATCGGTGTGCCCGGCCTCCATGCATTGACGGTCATGCCGAAGATGAGCTGCGTCTGCGGCGTGTCGTCGATCTGCATGCGCGGTTCTTCGGTTGAATCCGTCGAAAGCAGCAGCAACAGTCGTCCGTCGAGCGGCGCTGCACTGCGCGTGGCAGGAAACGTGACGCTGAACTGGGGAGCGGTCGTGGCGTGCAGCGTCGGCTGGCCGATGCCGGCGAGAGCAAGCGCGAACAGCAGGCAGGCCCCGAACGGACGACGCGCAGCAAACAGACGCAGAATCATGCGCGCCAGTCTAAGGGAGAGTGACAGTGCTGCCAAGGGCGAAGTCGCGAGCGCAGCGATGGTTCGCGCCCGGCTGACTGCACGCGTGCAGACCCGGCGGGTGTGGCATCTCACCCGATGAGCGATGCCGAACGACGCCAAGCACGAGGTGCGCGCAGTCCCGCTGATCGCACTACTGCATGCGCTGGCCGGCGCAGTGGATGCGGTCGGCTACCTGATGTACGGGCGGGTGTTCGTCGCCAACCTGACGGGTGCCACGGTGATGCTGGCGGTTGCGATCCTGGAGCGCAACGGGCACGAGGTGTTCGGGCGGCTCGCAGTGATCCTGGCGTTCGTCGGCGGTGTGCTGGTCGGCCGTCTACTCGCGCGTGCGCTGGGTGGCGCCATCACGCAACGACAGAGAGTGATGGTGCTGAGCGCGGAGAGCGCGGTGCTCGTGGTGTTCTCGGTGTGGATGCCGCACACGCACACGATGCCGTGGCTGGCGCTGCTGGGTTTCATGCTCGGCATCCAGAACACGACATTCCAGCGCTTCGGTGACGTGCGGGTGAACACCGCGTTCATTACCGGCGACCTCGAGAAGCTGGGGGAAGCGGTGCTGAATCCGAAGCAGCGCAATCCGGAGGCACTGGTGTTCGCACTGAGCTGGTTCATGTATGGTGTCGGCGGGCTGCTGGGCGCCGTCAGTACGCGTTCGCTGCCGCACCACGCGTTTGTGTTGCCGGCGCTGCTCGCGGTAGCGTCTCTCGCGCTCACCGCGTTGCGTCCGCAGCAGTTCTGAAGTTCGGGCGCAAGAACCGGAGTGTGCGGATGGGTGCCGGGGGCGCAGTATCCTGCTATGGCAACCATGACCGTAACGAAGACAGGCGCGAAGCCGGAGTTCCTGCTGGATGCGGAGAAGGCCTGGGAGCAGGTCGAGACGCGCGATGCCGCGGGCGATGGCCGCTTCGTCTACGCGGTCGAGTCGACCGGCATCTTCTGCCGCCCGAGCTGTCCCAGCCGTCGTCCGGCGCGGCGTCATGTGCGCTTCTATGCCGATGCCGATGCGGCGATGGCCGCGGGCTATCGTGCGTGCCGGCGCTGTCATCCGGCGGGCGAGCACGCGGAGGCGGAGCTGGTGCGGCGGCTGTGCGCATACCTCGAAGAGCACATCGACCGCGTCGTGCGGCTGCAGGAGCTGGGCCGTGTCACAGGGCTGAGCCCGTTCACGGTGCAGCGCATGTTCGAGCGCGTGCTCGGCGTGAGTCCGCGCGCGTACCAGATCCAGGTGCGTGCGACGCGGCTGCGCACTGAGCTTGCTGCCGGCCGCAGTGTGACCGAGTCGCTCTACACGGCGGGTTTCAGCTCGCCGAGCCGCATGTACCAGGCGGCGGACAAGCGGCTCGGCATGCGGCCGGAGCGCTTTCGCAAGGGCGGCGATGGCGAGCGCATCCGCTTTGTCGTGACCGAGTGCCCGCTCGGATTGATGCTGGTGGCGGCTACCGAGCGCGGTCTGTGCTCGGTCGCACTCGGCGATGAGCGCATCGCGCTCGAGCAGGAGTTGCGGCAGCGCTTTTCCGCGGCGACGATCACGCGTGCCGGGCTTGAGGACGTGCAGCTTGGCGCCGCGGCTCGCGCGGTGATCGCGAGCATGACGGAGCATCCGGTCGCGCTCGACCTGCCGCTCGATCTGCGGACGACTGCGTTCGAGGAGCGGGTGTGGCGGAAGCTGCAGACCATCCCGCGCGGCGAGACGCGGAGTTACTCGGCGCTCGCTGCGGAGCTGGGGCAGCCACTCGCCGTGCGTGCGGTGGCGAGAGCGTGTGCGCGCAATCCGCTGGCCGTGATCGTGCCCTGCCATCGCGTGGTCGGCAAGGACGGTCAGCTCACGGGTTATCGCTGGGGCGTGGTGCGCAAGCAGCAGTTGCTGGCGGTGGAGCGGGAGGACGGCTAGCTTCTAGCTGGTACCCCCTCCCCCCTCGGGGTCGGCGGGTTAGGTGGATGTCGCTCTCATGTCATGACTTAGCGCCTTCTGGGCGGTAAGTGTGGCAGTTGAGAGCACTTACGGGTAAAGATATCCATTCATGGCACTTAGCTCGCCCGTCTTCCTGTTCAGGGATATCCAGTAAAGATAAAAGCCACCGACGAGGTGGCTTTTCCTGTTTGAGACCTAATTCCAGTGTGACAGATTCATTGGGCAAGTCTGCCAACTTCGTTTCTGCTTGCTTCCTAAACTTGCCATTTCGGCACAAGCGGTAGGCTGCGGGCGAAGAGCTGAATTGCAGGGTGTGAATGGATGCTGCTTGCTGCGGGTATCGCGCTGTTCTGTCTGGCGATGGTGTTTTACTTCCGATGCTGGCGTGCGATCTTGCGGGTCGTCGATGCTTGTCGGGCCGACAATCCATCCCAACGCTATCGCTGGTTCTGGTGGATCCCAGCATGGAAGTACCACCGCCGTCGATGGCCAGAGAGTCCGCTTCGGCGCCACATCCAGCAGGAGTACGCGTGGACCTGGCTGTTTGGTGGTGCGGGTTTCGCGCTGATCATGATCTACAGTCTGCGCAAAGGTTAGCCCGGTTAGCAGGCGATTTGCGGTTTAAGATTTCACAGCTTCAGCGGCTCATTGTTCGCCGATCCAGGTGGTCGTGCCGCTTGCGTCAATCAGGAGAGCGACGATGGCATAGCCCGATTCCCGCAAATTGGGAAGACCACTCTCACTCACCACGATCATAGGTCGTGGCAGGGAATCCCCACTCACGCGTGTGCCGATCAGAATGTATCCGTCGATATCGCTGCCGCCAAGGGCGGTAAGGATATATCCGTTCTGTGCCAACAGCTTCGCCTGAGCCCCAATCTGATCGAACGTCACGTTCCCATAGATCTGTGTTTCGTAGGCGGTCGCCTGGTCCGCATCCCAGTCGTAGTCGGTGTAGGTCGTGACGCCGTTGGCTATGCATAGTGCTGTAACTACTTTGCCTTGCGCAGCGAGCGGACGCACATCAGCGTCGAGAGCCGAAGCGGCGATATGCCGCACCTCGCCTCGAAACGGCGCAGATTGAGTCGACTTCATGACTGCCCACGCGTAGGTGTTCGGATTGGCTTCACAGTCGAGAGATGTAATTACGCTGCTCGTTCGTGAGATCTCCTGGCTCACATCCGCCGAGAAGGAATCGAGATAGCCAGACTGGTAGCTGATGCTAGAACCGGCGACACTCTGTGGCGCGGAGAAGGTTTCAATCAACCAGGAGCAGCCGGGGTTTGGACCATAGTTTGCGCCGCAGGCACCGAGCCCCAGGCTCAGCGGCGTCCCAAAAGCATCCGAAAAGACGTAGCTCCCACGCGAGATAAGGTTTGTCGTTTCCTCCGCCCGGTAGCCGGATCTCGTGAGTGGAGAGGCGACGTTTTGGAAGCGGAGATCGCCTGTCGCGGGCGATCGTGGGCCGACCGTCAAGGTTGCCGCCTCGCTTTGCAACTCCTGGTTTTTATCCGAGATGGTGGCCGTGTACTGGTCGCCGTTGTCCGCGAGACTGACGAGAGCAGTTGTGTAAGCCGGCGAGTTGGTGTCCGCGATCGGTCGCCCATTCCGCTTCCACTGGTATGTGAGCGCGTCTCCGCCAGCCTGCGCGGAAACGTGAAACGTGGCAGAGGTGCCGAGGGGAATCGTGATGTCGCTCGGCTGCTGAATGATGGTTAACGCTGCCGTAGGCGCCTCTGACCCGGTCCCGCAGCCGCTCACCAACAACGCGAGCAGTGTGAGGAGACGTGCAGACGTTCCGTTGCCCATCCTGCCTCCCAGCTTACTGGGACCGCCTAGTTGAATCGCGGCGGTCCTAAGTGCGTAGCGAGCTCAGCCCGCGCGCCGGCGCACTGCCTCCGCTAACTCTTCTAGCAGTGGTACGGTCTCATCCCAGCCGATGCAGGCATCGGTCATGGATTGGCCGTAGGTCAAAGGCTGGCCGGGGGTGTGTTTCTGGGCGCCGGGTTTCAGGTTGCTCTCGAGCATGACGCCGATGATGCGGCGGTCGCCGCCCGCGATCTGCTCGGCGACGTCGCGGCAGACGAGGGGCTGGCGGGTGTGGTCTTTGCGCGAGTTGGCGTGCGAGCAATCGATCATCAGGGCAGGGGTGAGGCCGGCCTTCTGTTCGAGCTGCGCGATGCGCTCGACATCGGCTGCGCCGTAATTCGTAACACCGCGGCCGCCGCGCAGGATGAGGTGGCAGTCTGGGTTGCCGCTGGTCTCGAAGATGGCGGTCTGGCCGTCCTTGGTGTGGCCGAGGAAAGTGTGCGGGTGGCGTGCGGAGAGGATCGCCTCGATGGCGATGCCGGCGTCGCCAGAGGTGCCGTTCTTGAAGCCGACCGGGCAGGAGATGCCGCTGACGAGCTGGCGGTGGACCTGGCTCTCCGTCGTGCGCGCGCCGATGGCGCCCCAGGAGACGAGCGCGGCCAGGTACTGCGGCGTGATCATGTCGAGGAACTCGGTGCCGGCGGGTACGCCCATCTCTGCAAGGTCGAGCAGAAGGTGGCGCGCCATGCGCAGGCCGTCATTGATGCGGTAGGACTCGTCGAGGTGCGGATCGTTGATGAGGCCCTTCCACCCGATGGTGGTGCGCGGCTTCTCGAAGTAAACGCGCATGACGAGGCAGAGGTCGCTCGCGAGCTCGGCGGCGAGGGGCTTGAGCAGGCGCGCGTACTCGAGCGCCGCGGCTGTGTCATGGATGGAGCATGGGCCGACGACCACAAGCAGGCGATGATCCTCGCCACGCAGGATGCGGAGAATCTCCTGCCGGCTCCGGTAGACGAGCGTGGCGGCCTCTTGGGTGATGGGCCGCTCGGCTTCGAGGGTCAGCGGCGGATCGACGACGTTGGCGGCGCGGATGCGCAGGTCGTCAATGCGGGACTGGTCGATGCGGGACTGATCGATGTGAGACGGATCGGACTCGCGCTCGGCCGTGGCGAGCGAAGAGGTGGGGGAGGACGCAGGTGGTGTGGAGTGAGGCATGATGGCTGCCTCTGATTGTAGCGAGTGTGCGTGCGCTGCTAGCTGGCGTGCGGCACGAAGATGGGCCGACGGCGTCGCGTGAGCGGGCGGACCTCGCAGTCCGGCGACTGCGGACAGAGCCACATGGTGCGGCCGCGGTGCTCGCCGCTGTTGACGAGGACGCTGTTCATGGAGCGATCACAGCGCGGGCAGCGCAGGACCGGGTCGGGGATGGTTGGCGTCGGCGCGGGAGGGGCGACGCGTCGGGCAGCAGCCCGGGCGGCGGCCTGCGTGGTGATTTTCTGGACGCGGGTGCGGATGCGGGTGCTGATGTTGCCGCTGCTGCTGTTGCCACGTGGGGCGGCCTGGCGTGGTCGTCCGGGGATCACGGCGAAGGCGAGCGCGCCGGCAGCGAGCGAAGCCAGCGAGGCGAGGTGAGTGCCGGAGGCCAGGGGCCGGGGCGCAGAGTCGAGCAGCGCCGGCTGTCCCACGGCCCGTGGCTCCACGCGCTTCATGACGGAGCGAAGTCCGAAGAAGACGAGCAGTGCGATGAGGCAGACGCTGAGACCCTTGTAACGCATGCAGCAATAGTAGGGAGCACACGCTGTGGCGGCCCACTCCCCCGAAGTTGTACCGGGGAAACCGTCGGTTGGGGGGGTGGGGCGGTGCTTCTGCGGGGCGACTGCTGGAGGTGAGCTGGGCTGCTCAAAGGAAAGGAGTTAAGGGGCTCAGGGGATGGATGCGGAGACGCTCCGCGCGCGAGGCATATTTCCCATTTTGGGCAGGGGTTCCCGAACAGTACACAGACGGTGTCGCTGCGTGCTTGATCGGGACGCAGTGCGCCTAGCTGCGCCGGAGGATCTGGACCTCGGTGTCGCCGACGACGACCTCGGTGGCGATGCCGAGGAAGAGGCCGTGCTCGACGACGCCGGTGGTGCGTTTGAACAGCTCGGCGGCCTGCTCGGGTGTGTGTCCGGAGTCGGGCAGTCGGCAGTGCAGGATGTAGTGCTGGCCGTCGGTGAGGTAGGGCTGGCCGTCCTTCTCGACGCGGAGCTCGGTGGAGAAGCCCTGGTCGCGCAGGCGGCGCTCCGTAGTTTCCCAGCCGAAGGGGACGATCTCGACGGGCACGGTGAAGACGGAGCCGAGGGTGTCGACGAGTTTGCGGGGATCGACGGCGACGAGCATGCGGTTGCTGGCCATGGCGACGATCTTTTCGCGCAGAAGGGCGCCGCCGTGCCCCTTGATCAGGTGGAGGGTGCCGCGCTGGACCTCGTCCGCGCCGTCGATGGTGAGGTCGAGCCGGGGCTGGCGGGCGAAGTCGGTGAGCGGGATGCCGAGCGACTCTGCCTGCTTGTGCGAGGCGACCGAGGTAGCAATGCCGGTGATGCGCAGACCATCGCGCACGCGGCGGCCGATCTCCTCGATGCAGAGCGCGGAGGTGGAGCCAGAGCCGAGGCCGACGGCCATGCCGTCCTGGACCTGTGCGGCGGCCCACTGGGCGGCGCGGCGCTTGGCGGCTTCGGCGGGATCGGAGGCGGTCGGGGCGGAGGGGGCGGTCATGTCGCCTTCCGTGATATCACGTGGCGGGTGCAGGGCTCCAGCGGACGACTAGTGCTGGGGCGGAGTGGCTGGAGGTGGAGCAGGCTGCTGCTGGGGCGAGGGGGACGGGGCGGGGCCGTTGGGCTGTTGGTCGCTTTTGACCTCCTGGCCGCCGTAGGTGATCTTTGCGGTCGAGCCGAAGCGCTTGTAGTTCGAGTACTTCACGATGGAGCGGACGTGCACGTCCTGCGCCATGTAGCCGCTGCCGCCTGCGAAGTGCAGCACGCCATCGGCCTTGCTGTAGACCGGGAACCAGTAGACGCCGTCGACCTGCTCGCGATACGTGGTGAAGGGCAGCGAAAGGTCTTCGTGGCCGGGGCGCGTGTCGTCGGGCACGTTCTTCGCATTGACGACGACGATCTGCAGATCCTTCTGATCGACCCAGAGGCGGCCCTGGAGGTAGCGCTCCTTCTTCTCGATGCGCTTGGGCGTGACGTCGAATACGTAACAGTCGACCTCATCGACCTTCTGCTTGCCGACGTAGCGGAGGTCGTACTTGGGCAGCTCTTCGGAGGTGAGCACGAAGGGCAGGCGGTGCTCGATGTCGGACATGTCGGCGGGTGACATCATGATGCGCTCCATCGTGTTCGGCGGAGCGAGGGTGACGTGCTCGAGCTTGGCGCCGCCCTTGTCGTAGGAGATCTCAGCGACCTGCTGATAGGCGCCGTCGACCTGGCCTTCGTCGGTGATGGTCTCGATCCGCACGCTGCGCGTGTAGGTGTACTTGTCCATCGCGTTGCGGAACTCGCTCTCCTTGGCCGCGAACTTCTGGATGATCTGTTCGGGCGGCGTGGAGGGCGCGGATTTGTCGAGCGGGCCGAAGCCGGCGTCGGTGGGCTGGAGCTGGGTGTAGCTGGCCTGCGCGTGGAGCGAGGCAGCGGGCGCGATTGCGAGCAGCGCGAAGGCTAGCGTGAGGCGAAGCAGGCGAGCAGAGAGCATAGCGGGCATGGGGGCGGGTCGCGACGAGCCGACCGCTCCTACAGGGTAGACGGACCTGGCCGCAAAAAGACACGAACGCAAGGCCGGGCGGATGAATCGTTCGTGGCAGGGGCGGGCATCAGACTAGCCGGACAGGATGGAGAGACGACGATGCCGCTGGTCTTGGTGCTGAATCCGGGGAGCAATTCGCTGAAGGCGGACGTGGTCGAGGTGCGGGAGGGGCAGCGCTTCGGCTGCGAGAGCGTGACACGCGCAGGGGCGATGGTGGAGGGCATCGGCAAAGACAAGCCAGCGACCTTCTCTCGGGTGGAGGGGCGCGAGACGAAGGACACGCGGGATGTGGAGGCGAAGAGCTTCACCGATGCGGCGGGGCTGCTGCTGCGCTGGCTGCACGAGCAGGGCGATCAGAATGGCGTTCGTGCGGAGGACATCGCGCTTGCGGCGGTGCGCGTGGTGCATGGGGGCGAGCGCTTCGACGGGCCGGTGCGTGTGGATGCCGATGTGGAGCGGGCGATCGAGCAGTATGCGCGATTTGCGCCATTGCACAATGCGCGCTCGCTCGAGGTGATCCGGGCGGTGCAATCGCTGGCGGGCGAGCATGGGCGCGCGTGGCCGGTGATCGCGGGCTTCGATACATCGTTCTACCGGCGGATGCCGGAGGTGGCGTGGCGGTATCCGCTGCCGGTCGAAGTGGCGGACCGGCATGGGCTGCGGCGGTACGGCTTTCATGGCTTCTCGCACCGGTCGCTGCTGGAGCGGTATGCGCTCGAGACAGGGCGCGCGCTCGAGCAGATCCGCATCGTGACGCTGCATCTCGAGAGCGGCTGCTCCGCGACGGCGATCCGGGATGGGGTGGCGGTTGAGAACTCGATGGGGCTGACGCCGCTGGAGGGATTGATGATGGGCACGCGCAGCGGCTCGGTGGACCCGGCGCTCCTGCCGGTGCTGATGGAAGCGGAGGGGCTGGACGCTGCGGGGGCGCTGGAGGTGCTGAACAAGCAGTCGGGGCTGCTTGGGGTGTCGGGTGTGTCGCTGGACACGCGTGTGCTGATGAAGCGGCTGAGCGAGCCACGCGTGGCGCTGGCGATGGAGATGTTCTGCTACCACGTGACCAAACAGGTGGGCGCGTACCTGGCGGCACTGGGTGGGGCAGAGGCGATCGTGTTTGGCGGCGGCATCGGCGAGGACGAGCCGATGGTGCGCGCGCGGGTGTGCCGGGCGCTGCGCTGGGCCGGCGCGGAGCTCGATGAAGAGGAGAACAAACGCAGTGTGTTCCGCCCGGGGCGGCTGAGCACGCCGAATGCGGAGCTGGCAGTGTGGACGCTGCCGGCGGCGGAGGCGGCGCAGATCGCATTTGAAGCAGCCGCGGTGGCGTGAATCTGCTTGCGAAGATGCGAGCTGTTTGGAAGCGCGCCCTCTCTTCGCTGCGGCTACTCGGAATGCAGAGTCCGCGCCACGTTCATCCGCCATGCGCGCCGTGCCGGCAGCAATGCGGCAGTCACGGTCACGCCCAGCAGATGAGCAAGGTGCTCTACGGGATCAGTTCGCTCGACCCGCTACGCTACGGCGTGGCCAGGGGCGAGCCGGCCCCACATGCTGCAGTTGCCGCCGCCGTTCGTGTTCGTGAGCGCATCGCTGCCCTCGACGAAGTAGGGCTGCTGTGACAGTGGCAGCCAGAGGTCGGGGTGCTGTTGATCGAGACTCGCGAAATCCTGCGGAAGTGTGCCGATCACGGTGGCAGGTTTGTGGTTGATGCGGATCACCCGCCCGATGATTGAGCGGTCGCCGCCAAAGCGACGCTGCCAGAAGCCGTAGCTGAAGACAACGGCGGGTGCGTCGTGCAGGTCAGCAGGAAGCTGCAGCGTGCCGGCTGCGGGCTGTGCGCCCAGTTCGGAGAAGTCGTTGGCGCTGACGTAGTCGGCTTTGCTCGGCTGCAGGTCCTGGTCGAACTGCACACCCGGTGAGCCCAGGGTGACCATCACGGCCGAGAGCGTCTTTGTGTGTTCGCGGTAGAAGACGACCGAGGCATACGGAATCTGCGGAGTGATGTTCTCTGGTGAGCGGCGCTCCAGCCGGACCAGCGAGGCCGGATCGCGCACTGGCAGAGGTTTCAGCGCGGCGGCGGAAGAGTTCGCTCATGGTGGATCTCCTTTGAGCCTGCGGCTCAGGCTGTCTCGAGCACGCTGCGGATGCCCTGGTTCAGCCGCTCGTAGGCGGCCAGCTCGGCGTCGAACTGCGCCCGGCCCTCCGGCGTGAGCTGGTAGAAGCGGACCTTGCGGTTGGTGTCGGAGACGCCCCACTTTGCTGTCACCCAGCCCTTGAGCAGCAGCTTCTGCAGGGTGGGGTAGAGCAGCCCCTCTTCGACGGCCAGCACCTCGCTCGAGAGCACGTGAATGCGCTGGGCGATGGCGTAGCCATGCAGCGGGGCGGCGTGCAGGACGCGGAGGATCAACAGGGGAAGGGCACCGGAGGGTGTGACCGGCCGAGGGGTGTGAAACATAGGCCTACAATCTGTGAGGGAGAGCGAGCACCCATTTCGTTGACTCGCTTGACTGACTGGGCTATCCTGAAAGCCTTGCGCAGTGCCGTATCTGCGCGTCTGCCGGGGTTGGGCTTTCGGGCCTGGAAACCGTGCCGGGCGCTTCGCAGGGCGGTGACGCGGATGCCGGGTGGCACAGCAGTTGGTTCTTCGGCTCCCCTGCGCGCTCAACGTGATCCAGTTTGTCGGCCATTTCGCCGACTCCGGATTTCCGAGACGCCGGTGCTCTGCGCCTTGTGAGGCCAGACCGGCGGAGACGATTGTTGTTGTGGGCGCATGGCCGCGCCGGGCCGAAGCCGCACAGGCCGGGGCAGCACAGGCCAGATACGAGTGGAAGGGTAGAGGTACACGATCGATGTCGACTTACATGCCAAGCTCGCATGACATAGCCCGCAAGTGGTTCGTAGTGGACGCCAGCGGCAAGACGCTGGGCCGCCTGGCCACGGAAACGGCCAGTGTGTTGAGCGGCAAGACCAATCCGCGCTACACGCCGTTCATGGACATGGGCGATCACGTGATCGTCGTCAATGCTGAGAAGGTCCGGCTGACCGGGCTGAAGAGCCAGCAGAAGATCTATCGCCGCTACACCGGCTTTCCGGGCGGTCTGCGCGAAGAGTCGTTTGTGCGCCTGATTGCGCGCCGGCCGGAGAAGGTCGTCGAAGAGGCGATCCGGGGCATGCTGCCGAAGACGAAGCTGGGGCGCCAGATGGCGACCAAGCTGAAGGTCTACCGCGGCACTGACCATCCGCACCAGGCCCAGCAGCCGGTGGCACTCGAGATTGCCGGAGCCGTGCGGTAGGGCTCCTACACCGTTTTTAAAGAGAGAGATCAGGACACACGATGGCAGATCTGGTTCAGTACTACGGAACAGGGCGGCGGAAGTCGAGCGTGGCGCGCGTCTTCCTGCGCCCCGGCACCGGTCAGTTCACGGTGAATCGCCGTGGCTTTGAGGAGTACTTCGTTACCGAGCAGCAGCGCGTTTCGGCGCGCCGGCCGCTGGTGCTCGTCGAGATGCTCCAGAACTTCGACGTGCTGACCACAGTGTCGGGCGGCGGCGTGAGCGCACAGGCCGACGCAGTCAAGATGGGCATTGCCCGCGCCCTGCTCGAGTTCAACGCCGAGCTGCGCAAGACGCTCAAGAGCGACGGACTGCTCTCGCGCGATGCGCGCATCAAGGAGCGCAAGAAGTACGGGCAGAAGGGCGCCCGCAAGCGGTTCCAGTTCTCCAAGCGCTAATCGCTGGGGCTGGATCAGTTTGTTCTTCGGGTTTGGGCTGGAGTGGGCGACTACTCCAGCCACGCAAGTGTAGTTATTCCCCGCGTGCTGTCCAACGCGGCAACACACGGGATCAATCCACGCCGGGGCTCAACCGCTGGCGGGATGCACATCACGAGGAGGTCGTTTGGCCACTATCACCATGAAGGAGTTGCTCGAGGCGGGTGTTCACTTCGGGCATCAGACCAAGCGCTGGAACCCGAAGATGAAGGAATACATCTTTGGCGAGCGCAACGGCATTTACATCATCGATCTGCAGAAGACCCTCAAGATGTTCAAAGAGGCCTCGAAGTACGTCACGGATCTGACGTCTTCGGGCAAGGTCATCCTGTTTGTCGGCACCAAGCGCCAGGCGCAGGACGCCATTGCGGAAGAAGCAAACCGCTGCGGCATGTTCTACATCAACCAGCGCTGGCTGGGTGGCTTGCTGACGAACTGGATCACTGTGCAGAAATCGGTGCGCCGCCTTCAGGAACTGGATGATATGGCCACGGACGGCCGTTACGACCTGTTGACGAAGAAGGAAGTGATTCGCCTGGAGCGGGAGCGCAAGCACCTGCAGGCGAACCTGGCCGGCATCAAGGCAATGAAACGCCTGCCGGATGCGATCTTCATCGTCGACTCGAACAACGAAGCGATCGCCGTCAAGGAAGCACGCAAGCTGGGCATCCCGGTTGTCGCCGTGGTGGATACGAATTGCGATCCTACGGTCGTCGATTACGTGATCCCGGGCAATGACGATGCGCTGCGCGCGATCCGTCTGTTCACCTCGAAGATTTCGGACTCCGTGATCGAGGGTGTGCAGATGGCCACCGACAAGCAGTTCGCTGCAGCCACGGCCGGTGCGACGGCTCTAGCGGTCGATCAGGCCTTCGTCGGCGAGGAGCCGGAGTCGGTGCCTACGCCCGAGACGCTCGAAGCAGGCGCGGACACGGCTGCCGGCGAGAACGAGGTCGTCGATCTCGAAGCAGCGCTCGGCGGCGGCATCCGCAAGGCTCCCGCAGCTGTTACGGCGGCAGAGCCCGAGGTTGTGGCAGAAGCCGGTCACTGAGTTTTACCAAGACGGTCCCTGGTATCCGAAAGCGTGGCCGTGATCTTCACCGCCACGCTTTCGACTGTCTGGCCAACGCTGTTTCTACCCGGTGCTGCGGCACCCTTTGTTAAAGGATGATCTGGAGATGTCTGTCGTGACCGAGAAGATCGATGCAAAGCTGGTGAAGGACCTGCGTGAGAAGTCTGGCGCGCCGATGGGCGATTGCCTGAAGGCGTTGCAGGAGTCGAAGGGCGACATGGAGCAGGCGTTCGTCGTGCTGCGCAAGCGCGGCATGGCGTCGGCTCAGAAGAAGGCGTCGCGCTCGACGAACGAGGGCGCCGTGGGCACGTACATCCACGCGGGCGGCAAGATCGGCGTGCTGGTCGAGCTGAACTGCGAGAGCGACTTCGTGGCGCGTACGGAAGACTTCCAGGAGTTGCTGAAGGACATCGCGATGCACATCGCAGCGACCGATCCGCGCTATGTGCGCCGGGAAGAGGTCACGGGCGAGGACATGGATCGCGAGAAGGAGATCTACCGCGCGCAGGCTGCGGCAACGGGCAAGCCCGCTCCTGTGGTCGAGAAGATTGTCGAAGGCAAGATGAGCAAGTTCTACGAAGAGGTTTGCCTGCTCGATCAGCCGTTCATCAAGGAGCAGTCGCTCACCATCGCGCAGCTGATCGCGCAGAAGGTCGGCAAGCTGGGTGAGAACATTACCGTCCGGCGCTTCGCCCGCTTCAAGGTAGGCGATCCCAACTGGACGGTCGCGACCACGAAGCCGACCGTGGAAGAAGCGCAGAGCTAAGCGTCTTCGCACAAGCAGCAAAGGAACGGCCCGCCTCGATTGAGGCGGGCCGTTCCGTTTGGGGAGGACTGCATTACTCGCCGAACTCGAGGCGCTTTCCGTTGGCGGTTGCACAGCCCGCGCCCGCGGGGCTGCCGTCCGGTTTCACAAAGGAGACCGCGGCGGAGGTCGTGCGGAAGTGGTCGCCGTCGAGCAAGACGATCCTCTGGTCGATGCTCTGAGTCTTCACCAGCACGCCGTTGAGCGTGATGTAGGCAAGGCTCAGGGCGCGATAGCCCTCTACGTCGGTGCGCTGCCAGATGCCGTGGCCGGGGCCACGCTCCGCCGGGAAGAACGATCCGTTGGAGGTGGTTTCGGTCATGGTGCCGCCCCGGTCGAAGGTGAGCAGCGACTGGAAGGGGACGCCGAGCGGAGCGCCGGTGACGCAATTTCTGAGTGTGATGTCGACCCTCCAGGTGCCCCGGAGGCTGCGTTCCTGGCCTTGGTTGTCCTGCGCGCTGGCTGCCGAGACGGTGAGCGCGGCCAGCGCAACGGTGAGCAGTGCGCGGCGGAGTGTGAACTTTGTGGAGCTGAACATGGTCTGCATGATGGATCCCCCTGTGGGCTGGAGCACTCGCCGGCCTTGGCCGGGTGTGGACCTATAATTCGCCAAGCTGTGGGGCCGGGTCTTTGCCGCGAACTGAAGGGTTCTGAAGCGTTCTGAAGGCGGGTGTCAGGTGGCGCACGAGGGTCTACGGCCTGCCGGTGAGTCGGCGAAGAGCAGCGCGACGGGCACTGACGCCGTGTCTGCAGAACCGGCGCGGCACCCGGTCTACGAGTTTGGTCCGTTCCGCATGGATGCCAGCCGGCGTCTGCTGGAGCGTGATGGCGAAGCAGTGGTCCTGTCGCCGAAGGCGTTCGACACGCTGTTGCTGCTGATCGCGGAGCGTGGACGCGTTCTCGACAAGCAAGAGGTGCTGCGAGCGATCTGGCCGGACACGGTGGTCGAAGAGAACAACCTGAACCAGAGCATCTCGTCCTTGCGGCGTGTGCTCGGCGATTCGCGCGGGGAGAGCCGGTTCATTGCGACGATCCCGGGGCGTGGCTACTGCTTCACGGCGGAGGTGCGCAGAACGTCGGCTGCGCATCGCGAACAGACCGAGAATGAAGCACTGCGGCTGGCGGTGCTGCCGTTCGCGAACCTGGGTGCGGGCGCGGAACGCGAGTACCTGGTGGATGGCCTGACGGAGGAGACGATTGCGGCGCTGGGCAGATCGATCCGGAGCGGCTGAGCGTGCTGCGGCGAACATCGGTGATGGCGTACAAGCAGGCGGTGAAGCCACTTGCGGAGATTGGCCGTGAGCTGAATGCCACGCACCTGATCGAGGGCTCGCTGCGCGCGGAAGGGGAGCGGCTGCGCATCACGGCGAAGCTGATCCGGGTGAGCGATCAATTGCAGATCTGGTCGTCGTCCTACGATGCGACGATCGCCTGGCTCAACTCACATTGAAAGCCCAGCATGCTGCGCGGCGAGCGCGGTGCGCAGGACGATTCCCGCTGGCTGTGGGCACATGTGTGGCTCTCGGTCTGTGGCTGCGATCTTCGCCACGGGACTGTCCGTGGCGAAGATGCGGCACTTCTGTTTGGAGCCTGCGGCTTAAGCTGCGCGCTGCTTGCGTACTGCGATCGTCTCCCGGGCCACGGCTCGATCAGCGGTGAGGAACCAGCGCTCGACGAGGTGCCAGCTCAGGTAGCCGGCCAGTAGTGACAGGGGAAGCGAGAAAGCGAAGAGCAGCCAGGGGGAGAGGGTCGTTCCCCAGCGCGAGACGACGAGTTGCTGCAAAGGGAACGAGAGCAGGTACATGCCGTAGGACGGATCGCCGAGCCGGGCGATGGGACCGAGCGGAAGGCGTACCGAGAAGGCGAGCGCGATCAGCAGCACAGGGCCGGCGAACGGCATGACCGCGCCGAGACCGTGGGGGATCTGCGTGCTGACCAGGATGGCGAGCGCAGCGATTCCAGCCAGCCTGGGGAGCCAGCGTATGTCCCTGGAGGCGACCGGGGCCGTGGGACGAAGCACCCGCATGGGCTGTGTCATCCAGGAGCGCAGGGTGAGGCCGCCGAGGAACATGGGCAGCTCACGCACCCACATGGCGGGATACCCGATGGTGGCCACGGCCCAACGCGGGGACGGGAAGTAACGCTCGACGTGGAACCATATGCTGACCGCGACCGCGAGGAGGAGCGCGCCCGTGAGCAGGCGAGGCGAGCGGAGCAGGCCGCCAGGCAGGTGCGGATCGTGGCGGCGCAGGCGCACGACGCTGATCAGAGCTGCGAGCACATAGCAGCCGAAGCCGTAGGAGATGGACCAGAGGGACTGGTTCACATCCGCAGGGTAGGGATTGTGGAGGAAGGCACCGCTGTAGCTGGGCTGGCCGAGGCGCAGTGAGCGATAGAGGAGATCGATGCCAGCACCCATCGCATGAGGCATGCGCGCGGAGAGCCACGCGGGGGCTTCGAGATGACCGCCGCCGAGCGGCAGCACGATCAGGAACGAGACGACGGCAGCGAGCAGAAAGCCGGGGTAGACGCGTCGGACACGATGCGTGAAGTAGTTCCAGAGGTCCGTGTTGCGCAGGAGCCGATCGGCGATCAGGAAGCCGCTGAGGATGAAGAAGAAGTCGACGGCCGTGTGGCCGAGGATAGCCTGCTGATGATTGAAGCGCTTCCAGGGGTCGGCGTCTGTGACGCCGTTGGCGAGCAGGAAGCTGTTCGACAGCACGACGACTGCCGCGAGCAGAATACGGATCGCAAGCAGGTTGTTTCCAGGCCGATCCACGGAGTTGGCGAACATGGGGGAGAACGACTCCTTGGAGAGACCCAGACAGTGTCCGTTCAGATGCGGCGAAGTACCAGTTCCGTTGTAGCCGCGACCCGCACTGCGGTCACTGCTGTCCGGTTCCCGACGGTGCGAAAGCTATGCAGCAGAGGCGAACAAATGGTGGCGCGCGGACGAGCGGGTGGTTGCACGGACAGGGTGGTTGCGGGCTCCACAGGGGCGCGCATGCGGTGCGATCGTCACCGCATGCGGGATGGCCTGGGCCGGGATTGGCGGCTGGCGGGTTTCGCGGCAGATGCGGCCCACGCGAGTTCGAGCGCAGGTGTGACCATCTCGGCGCGCGCCGCCGGAAGCAGGATCAGCGTGGAGCCCTGGCGTCCCCAGGCACCAGCAGCCGGGCTGCATGCTTCGGGCCACGCTTCGATCAGCCGCGCCTGCTCCGCGAGCGGCAGCTTGACCATGGCGAAGCGCGCGTCAGGCGAGGCGAGCGTTGCAAAGATGCGGCCGGCCACGCGGAAGTCGGGGTGGTGCATGTGCTCGCCTTCGACGACGCCCTCCAGGGCGAGCGCCGCGGCGCGGAACGCGTCGGGGCTCACGACGAGCTCACGTTGCTCGTTGAGGCGAACATCTCCTGGGCCAATGTCCTTCCGGTGCGTGGCAAATCCATTCCTGGTAGCGCGACGATCGGCGATAACGGAACCGTCGCGGTTGCTTATGCAGCCCGACTCTTCCGGAGACCACCGATGGTGTGGCCTGAGGCCGTGGGCCGGCTCGCTGACAGCATACGCCGGAGTGCGGGCGAGGGGTGAACAGGCTGCTATGCGATACTCACAGGGAATGTATAAGCGCATCCTCCTCAAGCTCTCAGGCGAGGCTCTGGCCGCCGGGCGCGGCTTCGGTGTGGACGTCGACACCGTGCACCAGATCAGTAACGAAATCGCCGATGTGCGCAGCATGGGCGTGGAAGTTGCGATTGTGGTCGGGGGCGGCAACTTCTTCCGCGGTGTGGCCGAGCAGGCGCGCGCCATGGATCGTGTGTCCGCCGATCACATGGGCATGCTGGGCACGGTGATCAATGCGCTCGCGTTCCAGGACGCGCTCGAGAAGTGCAATGTGCACAGCCGCGTGATGTCGGCGATTGAAATGAACCAAGTTGCGGAGCCCTACATCCGGCGGCGCGCGATCCGGCACCTGGAAAAGGGGCGCGTGGTGATCTTTGCCGCGGGCACCGGGAATCCTTACTTCTCGACGGACACGGCGGCGTCGCTGCGCGCGATGGAGATCAAGGCGGACGTGCTGCTGAAGGCGACCAAGGTAGACGGCATCTACACGGCCGACCCGGTGATCACGAAGGACGCCGTGAAGTACGACGAGATCACGTACTACGAGATCCTGCGGCTGGGGCTGAAGGTGATGGATATGACGGCCGTGAGCCTGTGCAAGGACAACGCCATGCCGATGATCATCTTCAACATGAACAAGCCGGGGAATATTCTGCGCGTGGCCTCGGGTGAGCGCGTGGGTTCGCTGGTTACGGCCTAGACACGCTTCAGGCTGCACCTTTTCGAGCAGTATCACGCGCCTTTCCAGCTCCCGTATCATCCGACGGAGAGCGGTCTGTTTCCCCCCGCGGAGCCTCTGTGTCGACCCTGCCATCCACCTCCGATTCGAGTCCTGCGCCTGCGGGTGCAACTCGAGCGGAGGAGCCGCCGTCCTTGGACGCAGTGACCACGACCGCAGCTCCGCGCAGGCAGCACCTCCATGCCCTGACCGGGATGCGCGCTCTTGCTGCGCTGAACATCGTCTTCTTCCACTTCTCCGATCCGAAGAACTTCGGCCTGTTCGCGCCGGTGGTCGATAACGGCTACGTGTCGGTCAGCTTCTTCCTGCTGCTCTCCGGTTTTGTGCTGGCGTACAACTACCGCGGTCGCGCGGACCGCGGGGAGATGCGCGCGCTCTCGTTCTGGCAGGCACGCTTCTCGCGCATTTACCCGGTGTTCCTGTTCTCGCTAGTGGTGTCGGCGCTGGTACTGCGGCAGGAGTGGCTGGGGCGGACGCACGGGCAGTTTGCTACGGGCGTCGGGCTGACACTGCTGCTGTCGCAGGGCTGGTCGCCGGACTACTGCACGTTCTGGAACACGCCGGCGTGGACGCTGACCACGGATGTGTTCTTTTACGCGCTGTTTCCGTGGCTGATCACGCTACGGCGACCCCAGACGCGGCGGCGCATTCTGTGGACGATGCTCGGCTTCTGGGTGTTGAGCTTTGTGCTGCCCACGCTGTATGCGGTGCTGAATCCAGATGGCGATCCGCATCCGGGGCGTTATTCGAATGGGTGGTGGCTGCGGCTGATCAAGTTCGGGCCTGTGCAGCATCTGCCATCGTTTTTGTTCGGCATGGCGCTGGCGGGGCTGAATGACTTTTTGCCAGAGCGGGGACGTCTGCGGTTAGCGATCGGGGTGATGGGCTTTGGCGCGCTCTACGCGGTGCTCTACTTCGGCAACCACATGCCGTACGTCTTCATGCACGACGGCCTGCTGATGCCGCTGTACGCGATGGTGATCCTCGGGCTGGCGGGGCAGAACCTGCTGACGCGGCTGTTCACGGTGTACCCGCTGATCGTGATCGGCGAGGCGAGCTACTGCCTGTACATCCTGCACTTCAATGTATGGCTGCTGCTGCATGATGAACTGCACGTGATCGAGCGTGCGGGGCTGATGCGCTTCGATCCGTGGCTCTCGTACGTGGTGCTGGTGCTTGTGGCCATTGCGACGATGTACCTGATCGAGCGGCCGGGCCAGCGCTGGCTGAAGCGTCGGATGAGCAGCATGGCTGCCGCGCCGGCGATGCCGCCGAGTGTGCCGTAGCGATTCATTCTCGAGACCAAAGCAGAAGGCCCGCATGCGAGATGCGGGCCTTCTGCTGTTTGCGGTGCGATGTGCTTAGTAAGTCGGGTTGAGCTGGATTGCGTGATCGCCGTGCTTGACCGTGGTCACCGCGGTGGCCTTGTTCGCGCCGGTGAAGGGCGTGTTCTGTACCTGGCTGGTGGTGCCGGCGTTGGGATCGAGATAGAGGCCGGAGACCGAGTTGCCGAGGAAGTTGGCGGTGTAGACGTAGCGGCCGATGGAGCTTTCGACCGACACGCCGACGGGCCCGGGATCAGTTGCGACCGAGCTTCCGCCGACCAGGCCAGCGGGCATGCCGTTCGTGGCGTTGATCTCGTATCCGCTGAGCGTGCCGGAGCTGTAGTTGGAGACGTAGATGAACTTGCCGCGCGGGTCGATGGTGATGGCGCTGGGCAGGTTGCCGGTCGTGGTGGTGCTGTTGACGAGCGGAACCAGTCCGCCGTTCGGCTGGATGGCGTAGGACAGGATCTGGTTCTGGCGGTAGTCGATGACGTAGGTGAACCGGCTGGTCGGATCCGTGGCGATGCCGACGGGCGCGACGCCAGCGCGGAAGGGCGAGCCGGCACCGTCAGTGAGCGTGCGATCCGGGTTGACCACATAGGTGGAGACCTGGCCGACGGGGTTAGCGCCGCCGCTGCAGGCGCCGACTGCGGGATAGGTGACGGTGGCGTTGCCTGTGGCTCCGACGTTCTGCTGTTCGACCGTCGTGATGAGGCTGGTGAGCTGACCGGCGGGATCGTTGACCACGTATACGGCGCTGCCGTCGGCGACGGCCGAGACAGCGACGGGGTTGTTGCAGGTGGCGTAAGCGTTCTCTGCGCCGAGCGTGCCATTGGGGTTCACGGCGAAGGTGACCAGCGCGCCCACGCCGGGCGTGGTGGCGCTAAACGGCGTGTTGTTGGGCCCGAAGCCATAGGCCTCGACGACGTAGAGCGTCTTGCCGTCGGGGCTCAGCGCCATGCCGTTGGGATTGGTGCCGGACTTGGGGTTGTAGGTGTTCTGTGCGAACAGGGTGCCGTCGCTGCCTGCGGCGTACTCGACGATCGTGTTGTCGTCGTGATTCAGGACATACACGTTCTTGTTGTTGGGCGAGGTCAGCAGCGCGATCGGATTCCGACCTGCGGGGTAGGGAGAGCCCTTGATCTGGGTCAGCGCGCCCGACTCACCATCGGAGGCATAGGCGTAGACGCTGCCGGGGTTGGCGCCGGCCGAGGCGACGTAGACGAAAGAGACGGTATTGCTCTGTCCGCAGGCGGTGATGCCAAGCACCAGGGCGGCGGAGACGGCGGTGGCCAGAGCAGCCTGGCCGAGTTGACTAAACTTCATTCGATTCCTTCGTCCTTCGTGCCTGCGGCTTTCGCCGTCGCAGGCCATAGCTGCTGCAGGGCAGCGTCTGTCGTTCGAATGTCTGGGAGTGCTGTTTCATTGTACTGACAGCACCCCCGGTTGGCCTTGCTTAGAACGTGCTTCCGGAGACCGCACACCAGGTGGGAGATCCCGGAGGTGCGGGCGTGCCCTTGGGCAGAGCCGTGAGGACGCCAGCATTCTGGTCGATCTTTTTGCCGGAGATGGTGCTGTCCTGGAAGTTGACGAGATAGACGTACTGGTTCGAGGGATCTTCGACGATGCAGCGGGGGCTGGAGCCGGTGGGAATGATGTTGCCGCCCGTGTTGGCGTCGGCGAGCTCACCGTTCTGCTGAACGCTGTACGCGGTCACGACACTGCCCACGGTGTTGGCCTGGGTGTTGACGCCAGCATTGGCGACCCAGACGAACTTGCGCGAGTCGCTGACGATGACGCGTGCGGGGAAGCGCGCGATGCCGCCCTGCGCCGTGTTGGCCTTGGCAGTGATGCCACCGCCCAGGGTGCCACCGGAGGTGACGGTGTAGATCAGGATCTGACCCGGGGTGTTGGTATTGCCGGCCTGATCGAGCGGCAGTGTGGTGCCTGCATCCAGCGCGTAGATGGTGGACCCGTTGGCGTAGACGTAGGTCAACTGGGTGGCGCCCGTTGGAGTTGGCGTGCTCTGGGTCAACGTGAGCTGACCGTTGGTCGTGTTCTGCGCGTAGATGAAGATGGCCTGCGAGGGATCAGTCGCGGTGCCCGCACCCTGCTCCGCCACGTAGGCGTAGCTGCCCGAGAGGGTCATCCAGACCGGATTAGTGCCGACCGGGAAGTAGGTGAGCAGCGCGGTCGAAGAACCTGTCTGCTGATTGGGCAGGAGGGTCAGGCGGCCGGTGTTCTGATCGATCGAAAAGGCAGTGATGTCACCGTAGGGCTTCGGGCCGTTCGCGTCCGTGGGCGCGAACTGATCGAGCGTGTACAGGTAATTGCCGTTGATCTGTATGTTGATCGTGCTGTCGCCCTGCGGCTGGTAGCTCTGCTGATGCGTGAGCGTGCCGCGGCCACCGACGGTGAACAGATCGATGGAGCTGTGCTGTGCCGCGCCGCCGCCACTGCAGGGCGCCTGGCCCTGGTTGCCGCAGCCCTGGTTGAGGACATAGAGGAACGTGCCGCTGGAACCGACGAGCACCTGGCTCGGATTAACACCGCCCGAGCCGGTCGACGCGGCGGGCAGCAATTCGCCGGTGGTGTTCCGGATGCGGTAGGTATTGATGAGGCCGTTGGTGGTTCCCGCGCCGGTCGAGGAACCGGTAGCGAAGAAGTAACCGACGGTGTAGCTGCGCGAGCAGGACGTCATGCCGAGCACAGAAACGGCAGAGGCGGCGAGGGCCAGAGCAGCCCGGCCGAGTGTCTTCAACTTCATCCGATTCCTTCGCATCCCGAAGCGCACGTCCGCTTTGAGGGCTGCTGATACTGCGTCAAGGTGTGGGTGGAGACCCGCCATCATTGTAAAAGGTTTGTGCAGTTCCGGGCTAGCGGCGGGCCCCTTTGTCCTTCAGACGAAGGCTAAAGCAAAGCGAAAGCAGGCCGGCGAACGAGGCGCGAAGCGCAAAACAAAGCGGCCGGAGGGGCATGTGGTCTCCTCCGGCCGCTGGTGTGTGTGACTCGTCTACCAGACGCGACAGCTGTTTTCCGGGTAGAGCGGCGCACCCTTCTTGCAGTGAAAGGCCTTGCCGAACTCCTCGAAGTTCTGCACTGTGCCGTTGACGCGGAACTTGCCGGGCGAGTGCGGATCGACCTTCACCATCATGCGTGAGTACTGCTCGCGGCGATTCTCGCACCACACCTGGCCGAAGCCGATGAAGAAGCGCTGCGCGGGGGTGAAACCATCGACCTCCGGCCCGTCGATCTTCTTGCCCTCCTGCGCGAGCGTGTTCTGGAGTGCGAGGAACGCGATGCGGATGCCGCCGTTGTCCGCGGTGTTCTCACCGAGGGTGAGCTTGCCATTGACGTTGGCGCCGGGCGCGGCTGCGAAGTTGTCGTACTCCTTGACCTCGCAATCGGTGCGCTCGACGAAGGCCTTGCGGTCCTCCGGTGTCTGCCACTCGCGCAGATTGCCTTTGCCGTCGTACTTGGAGCCCTGGTCGTCGAAGCCGTGCGTCATCTCGTGGCCGATGACGACGCCGATGCCGCCGAAGTTGACGGCCTGGTCGGTGGTGAGCGAGAAGAATGGCGGCTGCAGGATGCCGGCCGGGAAATTGATGTCGTTCTGGCTGGGGTTGTAGTAGGCGTTGACGGTGGGCGGTGTCATGCCCCACTCGGTCTCATCCACCGGCTTGCCGAGCTTCTTTAGATTGCGCTGCTGTTCGAACTCGTCGGCGCGATCGAGGTTGCCGAGGAGGTCGTCGCGATCGACGTCGAGCTTCGAGTAGTCGCGCCAGTGCTGTGGGTAACCGATCTTGTTACGAAACAGCGCCAGCTTGGCTTCGGCTTCCTTCTTGGTCGGGTCGCTCATCCAGGAGAGCTGCTGGATGTCCTCGCCGAGCGCAGTATCGAGCGCTTTGACGAGGCGCACCATGCTGTCCTTGGCTTCGGGCGGGAAGTTCTTCTTGACCCAGTCCTGACCGACGGCCTCGCCCATGGCCTGATCGACCGCGCGAGTGCAGCGCTTCCAGCGGGGCTGCAGCTCCTGCGCGCCCTGCAGGGTGGCTTCGTAGAACTTGTGGTTCTCGTCGACGAAGTTGTCGCTGAGCCATGGTGCGGCGGAGTGGATGGCCTGCCAGCGCAGATAGCTCTTCCACGCGCCCAGATCCTGGCTCTCGATCTGCTTGCTCAGGGCTTCGACGAAGGCAGGCTGCCCGACGTTGAGCGTGTCGAACGAGCCGATGCCGATGCCGCTGAAGTAGTCCGACCAATCAAAAGCGGGCGCGAGTGTCTTGAGCTCGGCGACGCTCTTGATGTGGTAGCGGTTGGTGGGCTCGCGCAGCTCGGTGCGGCTGAGGGACGCCTCGGCGAGCGCGGTCTCGATGGTCATGACGTTCTTCGCCTCGGCGGCAGCCTGATCCGGTGAGTCACCCGCAAGCGTGAACATCTTCGTCATGTGTTCGAGGTACTGGTCGCGGATCTTGGTTTCGCGCTCGGTCTTCTCGACGTAGTAGGACCGGTCCGGCAGTCCAAGGCCGCCCTGGCCCACCATCGCGATCTGCTTCGAGCTGTCCTTCAGATCCTGCTGCACGCCGAAGCGGAACATCGCGTCGGTGCCGTGCTGGCGTTCGAGGTCGGCGAGACTGGTGGCGAGCTGCTTCTTGTCATTGATGGCGGCGATGCGATCGAGCGCCGGCTTGAGCGGGGCAGCGCCCTTCTGGTTGACCTCAGCCGTGTTCATGCAGGAGGCGTAGAAGTCGCCGTATTTGGCTTCTAGCGGGGTGCGCTTCGCTTTGGGGTCGGCGGCGGCTTCGAGGTCCTTGTAGAGCAGCCACTGATTGCGCTCGGCGAGCATATTGAAGCTGCCCCAGCGTGCCTGGTCGGCGGGGATGGGGTTGTTCTTGACCCAGTTGCCGCAGGTGTATTGGAAGAAGTCGGTGCAGGGATCGGCGGTGCGATCCATGGCGGTCAGGTCGAAGCTTTTCGGCGCCTTGGGCTCGGCGGGCGCGCTGCTCGCGGGTGTATCGGCGAGTGCGTCCAGTTCACGCAGGCTGTTGGAGGATAGGGCGCTTTGAGCACAGGCGAGTCCGGTGCCCATCAGGACGATGGCGGCGAAGCGAAGAGGATGCAGCATGGCACTCCCGGGGTGAGGTGGCAGAGGCAGGCTGCACCATCTGCCTGGAAACAACGGTTGTTCTTTGCGGACGGCGCGCGCAGAAGAACAGCCGAAGCCGCACGATAGCACAAAGCGCAGCAGTCGCAATCGGGCGTGGCGACCGGAGCGTTCATGCGATCAGCGGCGGCCGCCAGCCGGAGCGTGGCGGGTCACCCAGGCAGCAACGGGCAGAGCGCTGAGCAGGATGACAGCGGCGAGCAGGAAGGGCGCGCCGGGCAGGTGGACGCCAAGCGTTGTACGAATGCCGGCAGCGAAGACGAACGTGAACATGCCGGGGCCAACCAGTGCAGTGAGGCCGCGTATGCATTGCACGGCTCCCTGCAACTGGCCCTGCTCCTGCGGATTGACGTGCACGCTCATCAGGCCCTGGGCCGTAGGGCCGGCGAGTCCCCAGAGGTTCATGAGCGGAATCCCGAGCAGGAACAACGCGCCGGTGGGAGCGAGGCCGAAGATGGCGAAGCCAACCCAGCCGATGCCGAGCCCCCAGAGCAGGGTGGCGCGCTGGCCCAGCCAGCGGACCAGCGGACGCACGAGCAGCGCGCCGACGATGACCGAACCGACGCCGACCAGTGCGAGCGAGAGTCCGACACTCTTCGCGCTCCAGTGGTAGCGATAGTCGGTGTAGAGCACCCAGGTGTTTTGCAGCGACTGTTGCGTGAGGTAGCTGAGCAGCAGGACGCAGCCGATGCCGAAGAGCTCGCGATGGCGACGGAGCAGGGTGAGCGCGCCGATGGGGTTGGCCTGCTTCCAGGAGAAGATGCCGCGCTTGTCGCGAGGCAGCGACTCGGGGAGCACGAACAGGCCATACATGGCGTTGAGCAGGCTCATGGCACCGGCGACCCAGAAGGGCAGCCGGGGGCTGACGTCGCCGAGTACGCCGCCGAGTGCCGGGCCGAGCACGAAGCCGAGGCCGAACGCAGCACTCACCATCCCGAAGGCCTCCGCGCGGCGCTCCGGGTCGGTCACGTCCGCGATGTAGGCCATGGCGGTGGGAATGCTGGCCGAGGTGATGCCGGAGATGACGCGGCCGACGAACAGCCACGGGAGCGAAGGCGCGAGCGCCATCACGAAGTAGTCGAGGCCAAGGCCGAAGTTCGAGAGCAGGATGATGGGCCGGCGTCCGAAGCGATCGGAGAGGGACCCGAGCAGCGGCGAGAAGCCGAACTGCATGACGGCCCAGACGGTGCCGAAGATGCCGAACATCTCAGCGCCGTTCGCTTCATTGCCGCCGAGGAAGCCGGTGATGAGCGCCGGCAGCACGGGGGCGATCATCCCGAGCGCCAGCATGTCGAGCGCGATGGTGACGAAGATGAAGGCAGCGGCGGCACGATGGCCACGACGGGGAGGGCCACCGCCGGGCGAAGCAGGGCTATGGGGGACAGAAGTGTGGAGTGCGCCCAGCGGCGGTTGTTCCGTGTGCAGGGCAACGGGGCTATGCAGTTCCGAGTCCTGACCCTCCGCCATGCATGCGCCTCCGCAGGACTGAGGATAGACGGGGGAGAGCTCCGAGGGCTCGGAGAAAGCGAGAACCGTGTTTCGCAGCACGGAGGGCCGGGCGGTCAGGTCGCCTTGTGAACTTTCGTTGAATATGCGCGTCCGGAACGGGTCACCGGGCGATCTCCTCGGGAGAAGTGCTGCTCCAAGCAGGCTGAGAGCGGAGTGCGAGATCGGCGCGCGCTCTCCGGAGTGACCCATGACACACAACGTTTCGCGTCGCCGTTTCGTCGGTGGACTGACGATGGCTGCGTCTGCTGCTGCGCTGAGCGGGCAGCGTGGGCTGATGGCCGCGATGAATCAGCAGAATGCGGCATTGCCGCATCCGGACGCATCGGGCATCGATCACGTCGTGCTGGTGATGATGGAGAATCGCTCGTTCGACCACTTCCTGGGCTGGCTGCCCGGTGCGAACGGACGGCAGGGCGGGCTGAGCTACGCCGACAAGGCGGGTGTGTCGCACCCGACCTACCACCTGACGACGTACCAAGGCTGCGATTACGAGGATCCGGACCACTCGTACCAGGGTGCCCGCGCGCAGTATGACGGGGGCGCGTGCGACGGCTGGCTGCGTGCGGGAACCAACGACCTGTTCCCGATCGGCTACTACCAGGCGCAGGACCTGAGCTTTCTAAGCCAGGCAGCGCCGCAGTGGACGGTCTGCGACCAATACTTTGCCGGCATCCTGGGGCCCACCTACCCCAATCGCCTGTACCAGCATGCGGCTCAGACCGATCGGCTGGACGACAGCACGACAGTGTCGACACTGCCGACGATCTGGGATCGGCTGGCACTGGCCGGGCTCACGGGCCGGTACTACTACAACGACATTCCATTCACAGCGTTGTGGGGAGCGAAGTATCTCGACATCAGCCGGCCGTTCACCGAGTTCATCGCCGCGTGTACGACAGGAACGCTGCCGCAGGTGTCGTACATCGATCCACGGTTCGAGGACGAATCGAGCGGAACTTCGAACGACGATCATCCGCACGCGGATGTTCGCAATGGCGAGGCTTTTCTCAACCAGGTCTACACCGCGGTGACGCAGAGCCCGGCATGGGGACGCACTGTGCTGATCATCAACTTCGACGAGTGGGGCGGGTTCTTCGATCATGTGCCGCCGCCGCTGAAGCCCATCCCGACAGCGGACGCGGCGGTCGGCAGCGACGGACGGATCGGCTTCCGCGTGCCGGCGCTGGTGATCTCGCCCTTCGCGCGGCGTCACGCGGTGTCCGGAACGCAGTTCGATCACACGTCGGTGCTCAAGCTGATCGAGTGGCGATGGGGGCTCAGTGCGCTGACGGTGCGCGACAGCCAAGCGAACAACCTGGCCACGGTGCTCAACTTCGGAAAGCCGAACCTGGATGCGCCGCGCTACAAGGTGCCGACTGGGCCATTTGGCACGGCCTGCAGCTCTGCGGTGACGGGGTCGTTGCCCAGCACCAGCTCTGAAGAGACCGAGCGGCCGGCGATCGCCGCTCTGGCCCAGCAATACGGATTCACTCTCTACTAACGGCAACAATGAGGAGCCACGAGATGAAGCGAATGTTTCTCCCCCTGCTTGTGCTGCTGTGCGCAACGGTCCCGGTGCTGGCGCAGCAGCCGCCGATCCGCAATGTGTTCGTCATCGTGCTCGAGAACAAGGACTACGCACAGACTTTCGGGCCGGGCTCGGCTGCGCCCTATCTCGCAAACACGCTGACCGCCAAGGGCGAGCTGCTCACCCAGTACTACGGCATCGGTCACAACAGCAATGACAATTACATTGCGATGATTAGCGGGCAGGCGCCCAATCCGCAGAACCAGGGCGATTGTCAGATCTTCTCGGAGTTCGTCAGCACTGGCGTGACCGCACCGTACGGTCAGCTGGCCGGCCAGGGGTGCGTGTTTCCAGCGTCGGTGAAGACGATTGCCGACCAGCTTGCCTCCGCCGGGCTGACCTGGCGCGGTTACATGGAGGACATGCCGTCTCACTGCGCTCATCCGGCGCTGAATATGCAGGACACCACGCAGGCGGCGACCCCGAGTAATGCGTACGCGACGCGGCACAACCCATTCGTGTACTTCCACTCGCTGCTCGACTCTGGCCAGTGTGCCGCGAACGATGTGCCGCTGACGCAGTTACAGACAGACCTGAGCAGCCAGCGCACGACGCCGAACCTGGTGTACATCGTGCCGAACCTCTGCCATGACGGGCACGATTCGCCGTGCGCGGACGGAGAGCCGGGCGGCCTGGTGTCGGCCGATCAGTGGCTGCAGACGTGGGTTCCAACGATTCTGAACTCGCCGGCCTACCGCAAAGGCGGCATGCTGGTGATCACGTTCGACGAGGCAGATTTCGGCGCGAGCGGCAGCTCGGACGCGAGCTCCTGTTGCGGCGAACTGCCGGGCCCGAACTCGCCGCTGCCGGGGATCGACGGCCCGGGTGGGGGACTGGTGGGCACCGTTGTTCTGTCGCCGTATGTAAAGCCGGGAACGCAGAACAGCACGCCCTACAACCACTACGCACTGCTGAAGACCATGGAGTCGCTGTTCGGCGTGCCGTATCTGGGCTATGCGCAGCCAAGCGGGCTGGCTGCCTTCGGCGCTGACGTCTTCAACAACCCGAAGCCGGCGAAGTAGCGCCGTTAAGGCGAATGCAGAAGAGCGGAGGCTGCGGCCCCGCTCTTTCTCTGCTCAGAGAGATCTATCGCTTAGAAGATCTTGACGTGGAAGGTGAGGTATTTCTTCGGATTCTCGCGAATCTGGGTGACCAGGTTGCGACTCTCCGTGATCATCGCGTCGGCATTGTTGTAGAGCGACGGATTCTGCACGAGCTGACCGATTGTGCCCTGGCCGCTGTCGATGCGGTTCATGATCGAGTCGAGCCGATCGACCGTGTCGCGGAGCTTCGCGGCAAACTGCGGGTCCTTGGCCATCATGCCGATCGCGCCTTTGCCTGCATTGGCCTCGGCGAGCAGCGAATTTGCGCTCGCGACGGTCTCGTTCAGGTTGTTGTAGAACGAGGGGTCCTTGATCAGCTTGCCGATCGAGCCCTGGCCGCTTTCTATCGCCGTGCTGATACGGTCGAGGCGCGCCGTCGTGTCATTCAGGTTGTTGTAGAGCGTCTCATCAGTGAGGAGTTTGCCGAGCGAGCCCTTGCCGCTGCTAATGTCGTTGCTCAACTTCGAGAGCTGATCGACTGTCTGGACGGCCTTGTTGTAGAGCGTGGGGTCGTTGATGAGCTGACCGATGGAGCCTTTGCCGGTGTTGAGAGAATCGACCAAGCTGTCGATCTTCGCGAGGATCGTGTTGACCTGTTCGATGGTGCCCTGGCTGGACTTGATGACGTCGGAGAGATTCGGGCTTTCGGTCGTCCCGAGTTCGTCGTTATCTTTCACCGGCGGCCCGATGGCGTGCTTCGAATCGATATCGACCACGGTATCGCCGAGCACGCCGACCGTGTTGAGCGTGGTGCGTGAATCCTCATGCAGGTACTTGCTGCCGCTGCTGCTGACCTTCATGACGACTTCGACCGGCGTCAGTTTGCGGTTGGGGACGATGCTGATGGATTTCACATTACCAATGGTCACGCCTTCGAGGTTGACTGGCGCGCCGACCTTCAGGCCGGCGGCGTTTTCGAAGTAGGACCGCAGCATCAGCTTGCTGGTGAAGAGCCCGCCCGTGCTGCCCGACATGAGAAAGATGAGTGCCGTCAGACTGATGAGGGCAACGACCACCACGACGCCGACCTTCAGTTGCGACCACTGCACTTCGTGTTGACTGGGCACGAAACCTCGCTCCGGGACCTGCGGCTGCCGCATGTATCGGCTACGGAGAGAGTACCAAACGGACGACTCCGGAGCGGCAGCGGGTTAAGGGCAGTTGGATGCGGTCAGCCCTCGAGGATCACCAAGGCCATCGCGATGGTGCCCGTGTGGGTGATGGAGAGCGAGGATGCGTGGACACCGAGCTGCTCGGCGATCTCGGCAGCGCGGCCGTGCAGCAGCAGACAGGGACGGCCCCTCGGGTCGCGGGTGACCTCGATCTCGCGCCAGGTGACGCCGAAGCCGATGCCGGTGCCGAGCGCCTTGGCTGCGGCCTCCTTGGCGGCAAAGCGCGCGGCGAAGCTCTCGGCCGCGTTCTGGCGTTTGCTTCGACAATAGTCAATCTCGCCGGGTGTGTAGACGCGGTCGAGGAAGCGCGAGCCGTAGCGCGCGAGCGATTGCGCGATGCGGGCGATGTCGATCTGGTCGATGCCGGTGCCGACGATCATGCTCAGCCTGCCTCCACGAGTCCATAGCGCCGCTGCCAGGCTTGCTTGAGCCGAGCCGAGACGATGGCGCGCTCCGCCTCGCTGGCTTCTGCGCCGCCGCTGGCGACGAATTGAGCGGCCTCGCGCTTGGCCAGCTCGAGCAGTTCGCGGTCGCGCACCAGGTTGGCCACGCGGAAGTCGGGCAGCCCGGCCTGGCGCGTGCCGAAGAACTCGCCCGGTCCACGTAACTCCAGATCGAGCTCAGCGAGCTCGAAGCCGTCCTGCGTGCGTACCATGGCGTCGAGGCGCTGCTCTGCATCCGCAGAGACGCGGCCCCCGGTCATCAGGATGCAGAAGCTTTTGGCGCTGCCGCGGCCGACGCGTCCGCGGAGTTGATGTAGCTGCGCGAGACCGAAGCGCTCCGCGTGTTCGATCACCATCACGGTTGCATTCGGCACATCCACGCCGACTTCGATCACGGTAGTGGAGACGAGCACGTCGAGCTCGCCACGCTGGAAGCGGCGCATGACGATCTCCTTGTCGTCCGCGGGCATGCGGCCGTGCAGCAGGCCCAGCCGCAGCCCAGAGAGCGCGCCATCGCGCAACTCGTCGTACATCTGGGTGGCTGCCTTCAGTGTCGGACGGCCGGAGTCGTCGCTGGCGAAGAGGGTGGGCGCCTTGGCGCCACGTTTGCGCGGCGGGGGCGGCGCGGGCTCGTCCGCGTCGGCAAAGTCGAGCTCGGGCTGGTCGTCATTGGGGCCTTCAATGACGGGGTAGACGATGTAGGCCTGCCTACCCGCCTTCACCTGCTTGCGGACAAACTGCCACACCTCGTCCGACTTTTCGTCAGAGCCGCGGCGCGTTGTGATGGGCGTGCGGCCGGGTGGCAGTTCATCGAGCACGCTGAGGTCGAGGTCGCCATAGAGCGACAGCGCCAGCGTGCGCGGGATTGGTGTAGCCGTCATGACGAGCACGTCGGGCTCGCCCTGCCCGGGCTTCTTCATCAACCGGAAGCGCTGCAGTACGCCGAAGCGATGCTGCTCATCAACGACGACCAGTCCGAGCCGGTCGAAGTCGACCTTTTCCTCGATGAGCGCATGCGTACCGATGATCAGGTCGGCTTCGCCGCTTGCGATCCGCCAGCGTGCGTCGCGCTTGTGCAGCGGGTCGAGCGAGCCGGTGAGCAGCGTGATCTGGTAGCGGCGGCTGGCGCGCTCCAGCAGCTTGCGTGCGCCGAGATAGTGCTGCGTAGCGAGGATCTCTGTGGGCGCCATGAGTGCGGCCTGGTAGCCGTTCTCGATGGCGATGAGCATGGCCTGCAGCGCCACGATGGTCTTGCCGGAGCCGACGTCACCCTGCAGCAGACGGCGCATCGGGCTGGGCTGCTTCATGTCCTCGACGATCTCGCCGAGCGAGCGCTTTTGTGCCGTCGTGGGGTGGAAGGGCAGCACCTCACGCAACGCAGCGCGGACCTTCGCGTCCGGCACGAAGGCGATGCCGGTGCGCTCCTTTGCCTTGCGGCGTTTGATCTCAAGGCCAAGTTCGAGGAAGAAGAGCTCCTCGAAGATGAGGCGGCGGTGCGCCGGAGTGCGCGCGGACTGCAACTGGCTGACTGGTGTGGCGGCGTCGGGAAAATGTGCCTGGGTCAGCGACGATTCACGCGAAGGCAGGCCGTGGCGTCCCAGCAGGGAGGCAGGGAGTGTCTCGGGGATGTGGCCACGCAGCTCGTCGAGCAGGCTGAACAGGGTGCGGCGGCAGAAACGGGAGCCGAGCTTGGGGCCGCCGAGTGTCTCGTAGATCGGCGTGATGCGGCCCATTTCAAGGCTCGAAAACTCCTCGGTCGCCTCGGGCAGGATTTCAAACTGCGGCTGGATCATCTTGAAGCCGCGCGACGAACGCGATGGTTCGACACGGCCGAAGACGGCAACGGTCTGGCCGGCCTGGAAGCGATCCTTCAGGTAGGTACCGCGGAACCAGATGCATTTCAGTGTGCCGGTGCCCTGACCGAGCGTGAGCTCGAAGATCGGCATGGCGCGAGTGCGCAAGAGGATATGTCCGCGCACCTCGCCGATGAAGCTGGCGGTCTCTCCTGCGACGAGCTCGTGCAGCGCGCGCGGATTGGCACGGTCCTCGTAGCGAAAAGGGAGGTGATAGAGCAGATCCTCGGCGGTGAGGAAGCCCTTGGCTGCGAGCGTCTCGCCGATGCGCGGTCCAATCCCTCTGATGAACTGGACGGGCGTATCGATGGCGAGCACGGGTTCGATGCTAACAGCCGCTGCTACACTGCCTCCGAGCACGGGGGACGCGCGCACGCAGAGCAACGGCGGGCCGGAGAGGATCGAGCACAGGCTGAGCTGGTCGCAGCGGTTGTCGCTGCGCATCGTGCCGCCGCTCGCGGCTGTGCTGATCCGTCTTCTCGCCCGCACGCTGCGCTATGAGTCCATCCGCGAAGATGGCGGCGAGGCGGACTGGTATCGCACGCGCGGTGACGCAGGGGAGCCAGCGTTGTGGTGCTTCTGGCATCGCAACCTGCTCGTGGCCGCGTGCTACTTCGTGGGCCGGCCACGCACGACGCTGCTGATCAGTGCGAGCCGCGATGGCGAGCTGATCGCGCGCACGATCGAACGGCTGGGGTACAGCACGGTACGTGGGTCGAGTTCGCGCAGGGGGGCGAGTGGACTGCGCGCGCTGGCACGTGCGGTGAACGACGGCGCGACGGGCGTGATCCCGGCAGATGGGCCGCGGGGACCGCGGTATCAGTTGAAGCCGGGAATGGTGCGGCTGTCTCGGCTCACCGGGCTGCCTGTGCACACGTTTTACATGCAGCCGGAGCGCGCCTGGGTGCTGCGCTCCTGGGATGGCCTGCTGATTCCGCGGCCGTTTTCGCGCGTGCAGATCGTGTGGGGGCGGCCGGTGCGGGCGCCAGACGAGGTGGCCGAAGAATCGGCGCGACGTGAGGCAGAGGCGACCCTGGAGCGGCTGCGTGGCATCGCCGAGTCGCGAGCCGGCCACTAGAATCAGCAGGTGCTCGTCTCTGATTTCGACTTCGCGCTGCCGGAGGAGTTGATTGCGCAGGAGCCGCCGCTGGTACGCGGCGGCTCGCGCATGCTGCTGCTCGACCGCAGGAGTGGCGCGTGGCGGGATGCTGTCTTCGAGCAGTTTCCACAGCAGTTGCGCGCGGGCGATGTGCTTGTCCTGAACGACTCACGCGTGATTCCAGCGCGGCTCTACGGAGTGCGCGCGCGGCGACCGGACGAGACTACGGCCGCGACGGGTCGCATCGAGGTGTTGCTGACGGAGCGGCTGGACGAGTGGACGTGGCGTGCGCTGGTGAAGCCTGGACGGAAGCTGCGCGTGGGCGATGGTGTCCTGTTCGGCGAGGAGGAAGGTCTCAGCGCCCAGGTGATCGCAGCGGCCGAGCGCGGCGAGCGCACCCTTCGGTTCGCTGCGGTCGAGGATTTCGACGGCCGCCTCGATCGCCTCGGGCACATGCCGCTGCCGCCCTACATCCATCGTGATGACAGCGCGGCGGATCGCGAGCGCTACCAGACGGTGTATGCCCGGGAGCGCGGATCGGCAGCGGCGCCGACGGCGGGCCTGCACTTCACGCCGGGAATGCTGGACGCGATCCGCGCAAGCGGGGTGCACGTCTGCTCGGTGACGCTGCATGTGGGGCTCGGCACATTTCAGCCGATCCGGGCGGAGCGTGTCAAAGATATTCGCCTGCACGCCGAGCACTATGAGCTGCGGCCCGAGACGGCGGAGCAGATCAACCGCGCACGACGTGAGGGACGGCATGTGGTTGCCGCTGGAACCACGACGGTGCGCACGCTCGAGCACTGCGCGTCACTGCGCGCGGACGGCGAGGTCGAGCCGCATCGCGGATCGACCAGCATCTTTCTCGGGCCGGGGCATCGCTTTCGTGCCGTGGATGCGATGCTGACGAACTTTCACCTGCCGCAATCGACGCTGCTGATGCTGGTGTGCGCGTTCGCCGGGCAAGAAGCCACGCTGGCCGCGTATCGTCATGCTGTCGAAGCGAAGTATCGCTTCTTCTCCTACGGCGACTGCATGTTCATCTCAACTTCAGGAGAGCTATGACGAACTCTGACACGAAGCCGCCGATCTTTCTGCTCGACTCGATGTCGTTCATCTTTCGCGCGTATCACGCGATGCAGCGGCAGCGGCCGATGTCCACGCGCAGCGGCCTGCCCACGGCGGCCACGTATGTGTTCGTGAACATGATCAACAAGCTGCGCCGCGATTTCACGCCACATTATTTCGCCGCGATCTTCGACACGATGACGCCGGTGTTCCGCGATGAACGCGCGAAGTCGATGACCTCCGTGCGCAAGTTCAACATCAAGACGCAGCAGTTCGACGAGGTGGCGTACGAGGGCTACAAGGCCAACCGCACCGAGATGCCGGCGGATCTTGCACAGCAACTGCCCTACATCCGGCGTGCGCTGGATGCGTTTCGCATCCCCATCATCCAGTACGAGGGCTTCGAAGCGGACGACGTGATCGGCACGCTGTCGCATAAGGCGGAGACGGCGGGGCACCAGGTGTACATCGTGTCGAACGACAAAGACATGCTGCAGCTCGTGACGGAGCACGTGCTGGTGCTGAATCCGGCGAAGGACAACCTGGTGCTCAATCGCGAGTCGGTGCAGGAGACGCTGGGCGTGCCGCCGGAGCGGGTCGTTGACGTGATGGCGCTGCGTGGCGATGCGATCGACAACATTCCCGGTGCGCCGGGCATTGGCGACAAGGGGTCGGTGGAGCTGATCCAGCAGTTCGGGTCGCTCGAAGCGGCACTGGATCGCGCGAGCGAGGTGAAGCGCAAGACGTATCGCGAGTCACTCGAAAACAATCGCGAGAACATCCTGCTGAGCAAAGAGCTGGTGACGATTCATTGCAGCGTGCCGGTGGAACTGGAACTCGATCGGATGGAGACGCAGGAGCCCGACCTGGCGGCGGCACGGGCGCTGTTCAATGAGCTTGAGTTCACAACATTGCTGAAGGAGATGGCGCCAGCCATCGATGCGGCAAAGACCGAACTACTTACAGAACCGACGAAGGAGCAGATTGCACGCTTCTTCGAGGCCGCCCGCGAGGGTTTCGCGTTGGCCGTGGATGTGAGCACGCTTGAGGCCGTCGCGCAGGAGGTCAGCGAAGACGAGACCGAAGCCGCGGAGGAAGAGCAGCCGATGCTGCGCAACCTGTCTCTGCTGGACATGGTGGAGACGGCCGAGCGGGAAGAGAAGTCCACCGGGCGGGAGCATTATGTCGCGGTGTCGTCGGAGGATGGAGTGGCGCTGCGGCTCTCCCTGACCGCACCGGAGTGCGCCCAGTTGAAGACACTGCTCGAAGACGCTGCGGTGCCGAAGACAGTGCACGATTTGAAGGCCACGCTTCGCGTGCTTGAGGAGCACGGCATCACGATCGCCGGTGTGCGTGATGACCTGATGCTGTATTCGTACCTGATCAACCCGACGCACGCGACGCATCGACTTGCAGATGTGGCGGCACGGTTCAGCAGCACGCCACTTGCGGAGAAGGACGAGCGTGCGCTTCCGGAGCAGGCGGCCGCGATCCGCGTGCTCTCGCCGACGATGCGAGCGGATGTCGAGAGCGTGGATGCGATCAAGGTCTATGACGCGATCGACAAGCCGCTGGTCCCGGTATTGCTTCGTATGGAGCGCGCGGGCGTAAGAATTGATCTGGGTGTGCTCGAGCGGTTGGAGCGAGAGCTGACTGCCGAGATGATGAGGGTGAGTGATGAGGTCTTCGCCCATGCAGAGCAACGCTTCAACCTGAACTCTCCAAAGCAATTGGGCGATGTGCTGTTCAACAAAATGAAGCTGCCGAAGCCGATCAAGTACGGCAAAGGCAAGGTGGTGTCGACCGCGCAGGACGTGCTCGAGGAGCTTGCTGCGCATCATCCGGTGGCAGCGAAGGTGCTGGCGCATCGGCAGCTCGCGAAGCTGAAATCGAATTACGTCGACTCTCTGCCGCTGTTGGCGGATAGCGAAGGACGTGTGCACACCACCTTCAACCAGGTGGGCACGGCGACGGGCCGGCTCTCATCGACCAATCCGAACCTGCAGAACATTCCGATCAAGACCGAGAAGGGGAGGGAGATTCGCGCTGCGTTCATCGCGGCGCCCGGGCATGTGCTGCTGGCGGCGGACTATTCGCAGATCGAGTTGCGGCTGATGGCGCACTTCTCCGAGGATCCGCTGCTGGTCGAGGCGTACCGCACCGGGCAGGACATTCACACGCTCACGGCGTCGGAGGTGTTCGGCGTGCCGGCGTCGTCGATGAGCAAGGAGACGCGCAATCGCGCGAAGGCAGTGAACTTCGGGATCGTTTACGGCATTTCGCCATTCGGGCTCGCAGCGAACCTGGGCATTCCGCAATCCGAGGCGCGGCTGTACATTGACACATACTTCGATCGCTACGCGGGCGTGCGACGCTTCATCGACCAAGTGCTGGCGGAGACGCGCTCGGCGCAGCAGGTACGCACGCTCTTCGGGCGCGTGCGGCCAATCCCGGACATCCAGAGCCGCAACCCGAACCTGCGCGGCTTTGCTGAGCGCACCGCGGTGAACACGCCTCTACAAGGTACGGCGGCCGACATGATCAAGGTCGCGATGATCCGCATCGATGCGCGGCTTCGGGATGAGGAGCTGCGCTCGCAGATGACGCTGCAGGTGCATGACGAATTGCTGTTCGACGTGGTGCCCGAAGAGGTGGATGCGGTGAGCGCGCTCGTGAAGCAGGAGATGGAGCACGTCATGGAGCTCAAGGTGCCGATCGTCGCAGACATCGGCATCGGGCAGAACTGGCGTGATCTGAAGGGCTAAACGCCGAGCGCGGCGCGGATCGTGCCCGCGATGCGCGCTGCGTGCGTCTCCATCTCTTCACGCGACTCTGCTTCGATCATCACGCGAGCCAACGCCTCGGTGCCGCTGTAGCGCACGACGACGCGCCCTCGGCCGCGTAGTGCGGCTTCGGCCTCTTCGATGGATTGTCGCACGTCGGCGATCTCCGTGAGTGGCCGCTTCTCGCGCACCTTCACGTTGACGATGACCTGCGGAAATACCTTGAGGTCAGCTACCAGTTCATCGAGCGGGCGGCCAGAGCGCTGCACGATATCGAGCACGAGCAGTGCGGTGAGCAGGCCATCGCCGGTGGTGCTGTGGCCGGGGAAGAGGATGTGACCCGATTGCTCCCCGCCGAGTGTGGCGTTGTTCTCGTGCATCATCTGGAGCACGTATTTGTCGCCGACAGGCGCGCGCAGCATGCGGATGTTGCTGGCGGCGAGCGCTGCCTCGAGGCCCATGTTCGACATAGTGGTGGCGACGACGGTGTTGTCGCGCAGCAGTCCGCGAGTCTGCAGATCGCGGGCGGCCAGCAGCATGACGGCATCGCCATTGACGACGCGGCCGTGGCGGTCCGCGAAGAGGGCGCGGTCGGCGTCGCCATCAAGCGTGATGCCGAGGTCGGCGTGGCGCTGCTTCGTCTCTGCCGCGACGATCTCTGCGTGGAGCGCCCCGCATTGCTCGTTGATGTTGCGGCCGTCCGGGTGCGCATGCGTGAGGTAAAGCGTGCCGCCCAGCGTTGCGAAGAGTTCCGGCGCAATGGCGGAGGCGGCACCGTTGGCGCAGTCGACGACGAAGGTCTTGTCGTGGAGGTGAAGGCCGGGCACGACCTCGCGAAGAAACCGCTCGTAGTCGTGGCGGTAATGCGTCATGACGGCGAGCGTTTTCGGCGTGCCGGCGGGGGCGGCTGCACGGTTCTCGAGTGAGCGGAAGATTTCAGCCTCAATCTCGAGCTCCTGCTCATCGGGCAATTTGTAGCCGTCACCGCCGAATATCTTAATGCCGTTGTCCTGCCATGGATTGTGGGAGGCAGAGATGACGACGCCGGCGGAGAAGCCGTGGCGCCGCGCGAGATAGGCAATGCCAGGCGTGGTGATGACGCCGGCGCTCTCGACCACGGCGCCGCCTTCGCGCAGACCCGCTGCGAGTGTGGCGCTGATCCATTCGCTGGATTCGCGCGTGTCCATGCCGAGCAGGACGCGCGGCGTCACGCCATGCCGCTGCTGCGTGTGGGCGAGCGCGAGCCCGACTGCGTGAATTGTGCGTTGATCCAGGGGCGCGTCACCTGCTACCGCGCGGATACCGTCTGTGCCGAAGAGCTTTCTCATGATTTGTCTGTGATCTCGCGAACAGTGCTGCGCAGTGTGCCCTGTGCCAGCCGGGTGGTGAGCGTATCACCCACGCCTGTGCCGGTGCTGACGCGCAGCAGTTGGCCATCTTGTGTGTAGGTGAGGCTGTAGCCGCGGCTGAGTACAGCGAGCGGCGAGAGTGCCTCGAGCCGATCGCGCAGGGCCTGCTGCGAACTGCGGGCGTGGCGAAACTGAATTGCCCCGGCGCGAGCGGCGCGTTCGGTCAGGTGCTCGATGAGTTGGCGCGACTGGCGGAAACGGTGCGCGGGCGAGTGCAGCAGCACGTCGTGATCAAGCTGGTCGGCGCGCCGATGCGCTGCGAGCAATCGTGCGCGCATCGCTGCATGCAGGCGCTGCGTGATGTCACTGCAGCGTCTCTGCCGCAGCGCAAGTGCTTCGAGGCTGCTTTGGCGCAGCAGGCGTGTGTGCAACACATCGAGCGCGGCGCGATGTTTCTGTAATGTGCGTTGCACGTTCCCATTCAGCCGGAACTGTTGCTCGTCCACGCGTTGCTGACTACGGTCGAGCCGGTTGCGCATGCGCGCGATACTCGCTTCCGAGGACACCGCGGCAAAGCGCTGCCGCGCGAGCGTGATGGCGTAGCGCCATCCGCGGACGAGCCGGAGCTGCAAGCTGTCCACACGCTCGGCAACGCCGTGCTGGAGTGTCGTGAGCAGCTCGGCGGCGGCGGACGGTGTTGGGGCCCGCAGGTCGGCGACGAAGTCGGCGATGGTGAAGTCAGTCTCATGGCCGACTGCGGAGACGACGGGGATGGTCGATGCGGCGATGGCGCGGGCCAGCGGTTCCGCGTTGAATGCGGCGAGATCTTCGGGCGCGCCACCGCCACGCGCGAGCACGATGGCATCCACGTTCTCTGCTCGATTGAAGTAGAGGATGCCGGAGGCGATCTCGCCCGCGGCGGATTCGCCCTGCACCACTGCGGGGAAGAGCAGAATGTCCAGCCCGGCGTGACGGCGGTTGACGATGTTGAGGAAGTCGCGGATGACGGCGCCGGTAGGCGACGTGATGATACCGATGCAGCGCGGATAGGCGGGCAGTGGCCGCTTGCGTTCCGCGTCAAAGAGGCCCTCATCCTTGAGCCGCTGCTTGAGCTGCTCGAAGGCGAACTGGAGTGACCCAGCGCCGACGGGCTCGAGTGTTTCGGCGATCATCTGCAACTGGCCGCGCTCTTCGTAGATGGAGACGCGGCCGCGCACCAGCACGTGCAGGCCGGCGGCGGGGCGGAAGCGGAGCAGTTGTGCCTGGCGGCGGAAGAGCACGACCGGCAACTGGCCCTGCTCGTCTTTCAGCGTGAAGTACACGTGGCCGGAGGGAGCGGCGCGCAGGCCTGAGATTTCGCCTTCGATCCAGCAGTCGGCATAGCTGCGTTCGAGGTGGCCGCGGATCTCAGCGACGAGGGCGCTGACGCTCCAGATGCGGCGCTGCGGCTCTGGTGGTTGCTGCTGTTGCTCCGCCGGGAAGAGCAGTCCAAGCTGTCCGGCGGGGTCGTCGCTGTCGGAGCGGAGGTGTGCCAAACAGCGAGTCTACACCGTTGTGGAACGGCGAGTGAGCCGGTCGTCGAGGTGTTTAAGTGCGGCGTTTGCCGGCGTCGCGGGACTTCTCTTCGATCATCACCTGCAGTTGCGCGATGGACTGCTGCAGCGTGTCGACCTCGAAGGTGCGGAGCGGCGCCTGTGCTTCGAGCATGACCTCGATGCGTCGCGCGACCTCGGTGCCGTGGGGCAGGCCAAAGGTGCCGAGGATGCCTGCGAGCTTGTGCGCGGCGTCCGCGCCCGAGCGGCGGGCCGCGGGATCGGACGGGCTGATCTTGAGTGCCTTGTGCGCCGCTTCGAGCACGTCGAGGCGTTCACCGATGGTCTGCCGGCTGCGCGCCCAGAGCGTCACCAGCAGATCGTGCAGCTTGCCGGCGACTTCGTCCGGATTTGCGGGGGAATTGTGGAGTTTGGACATGAAGTCTCCTATTGCACCTGGGGCCAGCCCAGGGTCTGTGAGACCTGCGAGGACAACGTGAGCGGGTCAAAGGGTTTGAAGAGGATGCCGGCGACACCCAGTTCGGCGAAGCGGCGCTGGTCCGATCCCTGCACTTTTGCGGTGAGCAGTATGACGGGAATCTTGGCTGTCTTCGGGTTCTTCTGGAGCTGCAAGAACGTGGTAGGGCCGTCCATCGTCGGCATCATGACGTCGAGCAGGATCGCGTCCGGGTGTTCGTTTTCGGCGCGCTCCATCCCTTGCAGTCCCGAGTTTGCCAGAACCACTTCCCATCCGGCCACGGTCTCCAGGCTAAGCCCGGCTACCTGGCGGATGTCTTCTTCGTCATCGATGATGAGTATGCGGCGTGTCATGAGCACTGGGCACCATAAACGGCGGTAAGCCGGAGATAGACAAGTTGGAGGTAGGCACATTCTGTGACGGCGCACGAAGCATGGCGAGTACCACGTCTTCTACCTCTTGCGCCTGAACGCGTGCCTTGGTCAGGAAGTGGGTCGGACCGAGCTGCAACTGGGCGCGCTCTGCATCGCTGAGATCGCGAGCGGAGTAGACCAGCAGCGGCAGGGCGTGGAGTTCCGGATGGTGACGCAGCCGATCGACAAGGCTGAATCCGTCGCCGTCGGGCAATGCGACATCGAGGATCATCAGTCGCGGCGTGAACGAGGCACAGAGCTCAAGGGCTGCCTGCCGCGTGCTCGCGTGCAGCACATGGATGCCGGCGCGATCGAAGGTGGCGCTGATGACGCGCGCCAGGTCGAGATCGTCTTCGACCAGCAGAATCTCCGCCCACGTCTTTTGCCGCTCGAGCACAGTGCGGAGCTCTTCAATCAGCTCGCTTTCCTGCGCGGGCACCTGCAGCCAGCCATCGGCACCGAGGCCGAGTGTGGACGATTTGCCGATGGATTGTGCGCTGAGGATGATGACCGGCACGTCGGCAGTGCCGGATTCTTCCTTGAGAATGCGGAGCGCCTCCCAGCCGGACATGTCGGGCAGCGTGAGATCGAGCAGCACAGCCTGCGGCGCCTGACGCTGCGCGTGGGCCAGCGTCTCGCGGCCGCTCGAGGCTTCGATCACGGTGTAGCCATGGAAGCGCAGGCTGGCGGCGAGGCTGGTGCGCGTTTCCGTATCGCTGGTGCTGACCAGGATGCTGTCGCGCGGCGACTGCGGCTGGGGTTCGGGGCGCGCCTGCTGTGGATCGGCGGGGAGGAACAGGCGGAAGGTAGCACCGCGCTCCACGTTGCGCTCAGCCCAGATGCGGCCTCCGTGCTGTTCGACGATGGTGCGACAGATGGCGAGTCCGAGGCCGGTGCCGCCCTTCTGGCGCGAGTCCGAGGCGTCGACCTGCTGAAAGCGATCGAAGATGCTCTCGAGCTTATCCTCTGGGATGCCGCGGCCTTCATCGGACACGCTGAGCGACACGCCGCTCGCGCCGGTCTCGATGGCAACCGTGATGGTTGATTCGGGCGGAGAGAACTTGATGGCATTGCTGAGCAGGTTGGTGAGTACCTGCTGGAGACGATCGGGATCGGCTACGAACTCGACGCTGGTGGCGCGCAGCAGCAGGCGGACCTGTGCGTTGTCCGCGACCGGCGTGAGTGCGTCGATGGCCTGCTTTGCAAGATCGGAGAGCGAGCAGTTGCGGAAGCTGAGCGGCGCGCGGCCGGACTGCATGCGCTCGAGATCGAGGATGTCGTTGATGAGCCGGACCAGGCGATCGGAGTTGTTGACGGCGATCCGCAGCAGGTTGGCGGCCTTGTCGTTGACCTCGCCCAGCAGGCCGGTCGAGAGCAGGCCGAGCGAGCCGCGGATCGAGGTGAGCGGGGTGCGCAGCTCGTGGCTGACGGTCGAGATGAACTCGTCCTTCATTCGGTCGAGCGCCTGGCGCTGGCTGACGTCGCGGAAGTTGAGCACGCTGCCGGTCACGGTGCCGCTGACCTGCATGGGGGTCAGCGTGAACTCGACTGGGAAGGAGGTGCTGTCGGGCCGATAGAAGATGTCCTGGCCATGCGTGCCCTCCTTCGCGAAGAGGCCGCGGCGGATGAAGCAGTGCGAGGCGCAGGCGGTGGGGCTGCCGTAGACATCTTCATGCACGATCGCGTGGACGAAGCGGCCGACCAGCGCGTTTGGATCGGCACCCAGCATGCGTGCCGCTGCGGGGTTTGCAAAGGTGACGCGGCCATGCTGATCGGTGCCGAGGATGCCGTCTGCGACCGTATTCAGGATCGATTCCTTCTGCCGGTTCAGCTCGTTGACCCGCTTCTCCTGCACGGAGCGGCCGAGAAACTGGCCGACGGAAGCGCACACCGTCTCGACGGTGGCCATGATCTCGACTTCGGCGCCCATGCGTTTGCGGCTGAAGAACTCAATAACGGCAATGACCTGGTTGCCGACGCGGACAGGCACGCCCCAGCAGGTGATCAGGCCGTCCGTCTTCGCGCCCTCGCGAGTGCTGAAGCGGACATCGTTGCGGATGTCCTCGATCCAGATGGACGAGCCCTGCATCCAGACCTGGCCGGGCAGTCCATCGCCGGGGGCGAACTCCGTCATGGCGCTTTTCGAGAGTGTGGAGGGAAAGATGCAGTCGGCGGCCATCCACATGCTGCCGTAGCGCAGCACTTCGTTGCCGTGGTCGGCGCGCCAGAGCTGGACGAGGTCGAAGCCGAGGTGGCTGCCGAGCGCGGCGAGGATGCGGGGCAGCGAGTCCTCGGTCGAGGCCTCCTGCACAACCTGGCCGACACCCAGCTGCATAGCGAGACGACGCTCGCGCTGGTTGCGCAGTGTGACGTCGCGCAGGATGCAGCGCACCGCGCGCGGGCGGCCGGCTTCGCGCAGACCGAAGAGGCTGGCGTCCATCTCGCGCGTGCGGCCAGCCGAGTCTTCCATCCGCAGGTGGACCTGCTCGACGTGCTCGCCGGCAAGCGCGCGTTCGAAGATGGCGGCAGCCTGCGACTGGATCGGAAAGGGGAACGCAGAGGCAAAGCCGTCGAGCGCGCGGGCGGATGCGGCATCGCGACCGAAGTAGCGCTGCCAGGCCGAGTTGACGTAGAGATAACGCCCCTCTGCCGAGAGCATGGCAATCATCTCGGTGAGGTTTTCGAAGTAGTCGCGGTAGCGAATTTCGGGAGAGCTCTCGGCCTTGCGCACGGCCTCGACCGTGGCCTGGGCGCGCTCGCTCTCGATCAATTCAGACTGCAGATGGCGTTCATGGCGCAGCTTGAGCAGGCAGATGACGGCAAAGCAGCTCTGCACGATCCCGGAGCCGATGAGGATGACGCCGGGCGAGAGCGGGCTCCACGTAAGTGCGCCGCCAGAGTAGACAAATGCTGCGATGGCGTACGCGGTGACGAGCACCGTCAGGGCGAACATGGCAATCCACACAGGCCGGCCGCTGAGCCAGTGCGTGAAGAGACGTTCGTGCTGACTCGTTGTGGAATCCAAAGCTCAGAAATCCCTTACGGAAATGTGAGCGTAACCCGTTACACACGCAGACCTCAGCGTTTGTAAAGCGTACCGCTCGCCCCAAACCTGCAACCACTCCAACCACCACAGACCGTTTCCGGCCTGAAACTGATACGCCAGCACTGACACTCTCTACCCATTTCTCTCAGCGCGCACGGAAGAAATGACCGTTCCCTTTGCACTATGGGCAGAGCATGTGCTGATTAGGTATTAGCGCTTCGTGAGTATAGTAGGTAACTCTTACCGATAGTCAAAGAAAATGTCCTTAGTAACTGAAAAGAATAGGTTACTGCACCACAATATGTGCATACATCGTAAAAGGCTGAACCGGCATGCGCGGCAGAAATTACCAGCCGCGCACCTATATGCAAAACGGCCCATCCTCTTTTATGGATGGGCCGCTCATAACTGCACCTTTATGTTGTGAAACGCTTCTAGAGCCTATGCGGTGACCGGCTCGAGCAGGCGCGACCAGCGACGTTCCTTGCGGCTAACGTGAGCCTGCTTGTGGTATGCGTAGCCGGCGAGCAGCGGCAGGGCGAGTGTCGCTTCGCTGTAGACCATCTGCTCATAAGTAGTGTCGACCTTGCCCCAGGAGCTGGCTTCCTTGAGCGTGCTCGAGGAGAGCGCGCCATCGCGCACATCGGCCACCGTGATCTGGATGGCGTACTTATGCATGGGAGCCTCGCTGCCCAGAATGTCTGCGGCAACGACAATATCCTGCGCGAAGTTCTTCGGCACGCCGCCGCCCATCATGAGCAGGCCAGTGGTCGGGTTGGCGATCTTGAGCTGGGTCAGCTCGTAGAAGTCCTTCGCGGAATCGAGCGTGACCTTCGGCTTGTCACCGCGGCTGTGCTGGTGCGCTACCAGGCCGAAGCCAGCGGAGCAGTCGCTGAATGCAGGGCAGAAGATCGGCACGTCCTTCTCGTAGGCGGCGAGCACGATGCCGTCGACGCCACCCTGCTGCGGGGTCTTGCCGTTCTTGACCAGGTAGGCGCCCATCTCGCGGATGAACTCGCGCGAGCTGTAGGGGCGGGGTGTGAGCGAGTCGGCGATCTTGCCGGTCGTCTCGTCGCAGTCACGGAGCTCTTCTTCGTCGATCAGTGTGTCGTAGATGCGATCGATCATCAGCTCGCGCAGCTTCGCGTCCTCGGTGCCGGACTTGACGAGGTCGTCGGCGATCCAGTGCTTGTAGCCGAGCGACTCGAAGAAGTCCTGGTCGACGATGTTGGCGCCGGTCGAGACGATGGCGTCCACCATGTTGTTGCGAATCAGGTCGACGAAGATCTGCTTAAGTCCGGCGCTGACCAGCGATCCGGCGAGGCAGAGGATGACGCCACAGTCGGTGTCGCGCAGCATGCGCTCATAGATCGACGCGGCACGTGCGAGGTCGCGCGAGCTGTAGGCCATGTGCTGCATGGCGTCCACCAGGGGCACGACATTGATCTGCTTGATGTCGATGTGCTGGATGGGTTGCTGGAGTAATTCTTTCTTATTCGCCATAGATCTCAAGGATATCAACCCAGGGGTGCGTGCGATTGCTACGCTCGTGTGAAAAGTGGCTTCCGGTGCGGTCTTCCGGTGCGACTGCACGGAATCCGCTGCATCGCTCGCTATACTGAGCGCCATGTTTCACTCCTGGGCTCGTGCTGTGTCGGGTGTTCTGGTGCTGGGTACGTGGTTGCTGGCGGGTTCGTCTGCACATGGCTGGGGCAACGATGGCCACCGCATGATCAATCGGCTCGCCGCCGAGCATCTTCCTGCTGACCTCCCGGAGTTTCTGCGGGCGCCGGGGGCGATCGCCGAGATTGAGTATCTGGGGCCTGAGCCCGACCGCTGGCGCAGCCCGAACGAAGCCGAGCTGAACGCGGCGCAGGCGCCGGAGCACTTTATCGACCTGGAGCGGGCGGACATGATCGGTCCGTTGCCGCGGACGCGGTTTGCGTACATGGCCGCGCTGTACGCCACCAGCCTGACGCACCCTTACCAGGCAGCGGAGCTGATGCCGGAGCGGGTGGGCTTGCAGCCGTATGTGACCACCGAGGTCTACGAGCGGCTGCAGGCCGCGCTGCGCGAGTACCGCGAGGAAAAAGCGCACGGCGAAGACACCAAGCCGGTGGAGGCCGCTGCCATTTTCTATGCGGGCTGGCTGGGGCACTATGTCGGCGATGGTTCGATGCCGCTGCACACGACGATCCATTACAACGGCTGGGTGGGTAAGGAAAATCCGAACGGTTACGTGACGACGCCGGGCATTCACTCTCGGTTCGAGAGCGAGTTCGTGCATAACAATCTCAAGGCCGCCGATGTGGCGCCCCTGATGGCGCAGGTCAAGTACCTGAACGATCCGTTCGAGGACTACGTGACTTATCTACGCGCGTCGCACACGCTCGTCGAGCGGGTGTACCAGCTTGAGAAGCAGCAGGGCTTCGTCGGCACTGGCACGGCGGAATCGAAGCAGTTTGTGGCGACGCAACTGGCCGTGGGTGCAAGTGAATTGCGGGACATGATCGCGACGGCGTGGCAGCTGAGCGCGAAGCCGGTCCCGGCGCGTCACTAGCTGCCGCGCTGCTACTCAGGCGACGCGTTCAGTTGCGGAACGAGAGCAGCGAGCAAGCGGGCGAGCTCCTGCTGAGCGCGGGCGCCGATGGCGAGCACCTCTGTGTGATCGATGGGGGTAGTGAGCACACCGGCCGCCATGTTCGTGACGCAGGAGAAGCCGAGCACTTCAAGCCCCATCTGCCGCGCCGCAATCACCTCGAACACTGTGGACATGCCGACGAGATCGGCGCCAAGCGCGCGGAAGGCTCGGATCTCCGCAGGCGTTTCAAAGCTGGGGCCGATCAGCCCGAGGTAGACACCCTCAGCCAGAGCGTCGTGGCCCTGCGCGGCAGCCACCGATTGTGCGAGCGCGCGGAGGCGCGCGGTGTAGGCATCGCTCATGTCGAAGAAGCGCTCCCCGAAGCGCTCATCGTGCGGACCTACGCAGGGGTTGTGGCCGGTGAAGTTGATCTGGTCGCGGATGAGGACAAGCTGCCCTGGCGCGTAGTCCTCGCGGATGCCGCCCGAGGCGTTAGTCACTACCAGCGTGCGCACGCCGAGCTGGGCCAGCACGCGGACGGGGAAGACGACCTGCTGCGGCGTGTAGCCCTCGTACGGATGCACGCGACCCTGCATAACGGCGATCGGGATGCCAGCGAATCGGCCCAGCACGAGTTGCCCGCAGTGGCCTTCGACCGTCGAGCGGGGGAAGTGCGGGATCTGTGTGTACGGGATAGCGATGGGGTCGCTGAGTTGATCGGCAAAGCCGCCGAGGCCGGTCCCAAGAATTATCGCGACACGCGGTTCCCGCTCACTGCGCGTGCGGATCGTCGCGGCCGCCTGTGCGGCTTGCGCGAACGCGCCGCTGTCGTCTGGATTGCTGGGCGTGGCAGTCATTGTCGGTGCCGCCATTCTAAGTCTCTGGTGAACGCCGTGCCGGATGCGTAAGCCTCGCCTGCCCGTGATTGTGGCCATCGTAGGTTCGCAGGCGCGAGGTTTGTAGACAGCGCGCGCACGCCGGCCTCAGACTGGCGTGCGTGCGCACACTCGTCTCCCTCGCTCTGGCTGTTGTTGCTTGCCTCTCTGCTGCTGGTCAGTCGCAGCATGCCGTCGCCCCTGCTTCGCCGGACCTCTTGAAGATTGCCGTCGGCATTCGCGACAGCTACTACCACCCGGATGATCTGGAAGCGCTCGCTTGTAGCGTGGAGACGGATTGGGACGCGCTCGCGGCGCAGCTGAAGCGCTCGCCCGACAGCCGGCAGAACGAAGCGCTGAAGCAGACGAAGATTCGCATGAAGGCCGTGCGCGGCAGAGCGCCGGAGGTGGCCTTTGCGTGGGCCGGCAACCCTGGGGTGGATCGTGCCGCGCTGGAGAACGGCATGCGCAAAGCACTGACGGGGTTCTTCCAGGTGTACTGGGCGCTCGATGCGTCGTCGATTGCGCCGACGGCGGATGAAAAGCCCGTAGCCGAGCCCGGCGACGATGGCGGTTACCGGCTGCGCTTTTCCGCGGCTGGCGCACGCGTGGTTGAGGAAATCGACAAAGAATTTGTCGTGCGCAGTGTGCGGTACGAACGGCCTGGATCAACGCTCACTATGGAGCCGCGCTTCTCCGACGCGCCGAACGACATCCCCGGTCATCCGCGGCTGCTGACCGCGGTGGACGTAAGCAAAGAGCCGGCGGTCCACATTGCGCTGGACTACCACGATGCGGGCGGCGTTCACGTGCCATGGCATGTGACGTTTGCCGTAGCGAAGTCTTACACACTGCCCATCGTCTTCAATGGCTGCAGCGTGACGCGCGCTCGGCGGCGCGCGAAGTAAAGCAGATCACTCGCTGCGCAGCGAGTGTATGAGATCGATGCGTGACGCCTGACGCGCCGGCAAGGCAATCGCCAGCAGCGCGGGCGCGACCAGCAGGACGAGCGACGCAGCGATGACCGGCAGGCTGGCCGCACGTGCGTGGTAGAAGCGCGACTGGAGCAGAGCGCCAGTGGCGACTGCACCGATCAGCCCAAGCAGGGCGCCGAGTGCAACCCACCGCGCCTCCTGCCGCAGCAAGAGAGCGACAATTGCCTCGCGAGGCGAGCCCAGCGCGAGCCGGATGCCGATCTCCTTCTGTCGCAGAGAGACTTCGTAGGCCAGCAGACCATACGTGCCGACGATTGCGATGAGCAGCGCGGTCGCGCCGAATGCAGCCACGACCTGCATCAGGAAGCGTCGCAGGGCTGTCTCACCCTCCATCTCTTCGCTCATCGTGCGCAGGCTGTAGAGCGAGAGGTCGGCGTGTCCGGACTGGATGACGCTGCGCAATGTGTTCTTGAACATCGCGGGATCACCTTTGGTGCGAACGAGGAGCTGCATGCCGGTCTGCGGCTGGTCCGCCTCGGGCAGATATAGGTCGGGACCGGGCGCGTCGTCGAGCGTGACACTATGCACGTTGCCCACCACGCCAACGACCGTGGCCCAGCCATCGACGTCACCCGTGCGCACGCGGTGCCCGAGCGCGCTCTCGCCCGGCCATTCGCGCGCGGCGAGCGCCTGGTTCACGATAGCGACGTGGTGCTCGCTTGTGTCCGCGTCCGTGAAGTCGCGACCGCCGAGCAGCGACTGCTGCACGGTGGCGAAGTAGCCGGGAGTGACGTGGTACGAGTCCGGGTTGAGCGTCACCGGGCGTTTCCAGTGCTCCGGGTGGACGTCGGAGCAGAAGGTGTAGCGATTGATGGCGTGGCCGAGCGGCGGATGATTCACGGCCGTCGCGCTCACGACGCCGGGCAATGCACGCAGGCGCGCGACCATCTCGGTAAAGAAGAGGTTGGTCTGCGCGGCATCGTAGCGAGGCGTCACGCTGGTGCTGTCGATGTCGACCCCGGCCATCAGCAGATGATCCGGCGTGAAGCCGAGGCTGATGCAGCAGGATGTAGACGGTGGCGACCATCCAGCCGGCGCCCGCGACCAGGATGAAGGCGAACGCGATCTGCGCGGCGACGAGCGCGCGTCCGGCGAGGCGCAGGCTACCGGATGCCGAGGTGCGGCCTGCACCGGCGAGGTCGCGCAGCAGCTCCGGTCGTAGGGTGCGCAGCGCCGGCAGCAATGTGAGCAGCAGGGAGATCACGAGCGTGGTGCCGGCAGCAAAGGCAAGCACCGGCGCATGCAACGCAGCGTGGCCGAGGCGTGGCAACTGCAGCACCCTCTGCTGGAGCAGGAGGTGCAGTGCGGCATAGGCCAGCGCAATGCCAAGCGCGGTGCCAGCCAGCGCGAGGACAGCGCTCTCGACAAGTAGCTGCTTCAGCAGTTGTCCGATGTTCGCACCGAGGGTGGCGCGCATTGCGAACTCGTGCCGGCGGCGCACGCTGCGCGCGAGCAGCAGGTTGGCAAGGTTCGCGCAGGCGATGAGCAGGAGCAGTCCGCATGCGGTCAGTGTGGCGAGCAGGGCCGGTCGCGTTTCTGCGCCGGTCAGCTTGTCGATCCAGGGGACGATGACGGGAGCCTGCGCGAGCGGCCCGTTGTAGTCGTTGGGAAAGTCGCGGCGCAGCGTCGCGTGGGCGCGGGCGAGGTCTGCATGCGCTGCTGCTATCGACACGTGCGATTTGAGTCGGCCGAATGCCCAGTAATCCATAGAGCCGCGCTTCTCCGGGTGCTGCCACGGATCGCAGCCGGTCGGCACGAAGATGTCGGGTCGGTTGACGCCGTGACCTTCGATGGTTTCTGCGATCGGCAGCACGCCCGTGATCAGAAAGCTGCGGCGATTGATCTCGAGTGTGCGCGCGCCCAGGGTGGCGCCGCCCCCGAGCTGCTGCCAGAAGGGCCCACTCACGATGGCCTGACCAGTGCAGTCGCGCTCGTTGCCGGTCTGCGGCAGGTCCTGACCGAGCGCGAAGCTTGCGCCGAGGGTTGAGAAGAAGTTCTGTGAGACCTCGAGCACCCTGCCGCTTTCGATCCCGCGCGAAGACCGGACGGTCGGGCTCCAGCCGCGGTACGTTGCGATGGCGGCGAAGCTGTGCGCGCGATGCTGCCAGTCCTGGACGGTCGGCATCGATACGATCTCGTCGGGGCCGGAGGCAATCGCGACCAGGCGGTCCGGGTGAGGGAACGGCAGCGGCTCCAGCACGACGGCGTCGAGCACGCTGAAGATAGCAGTCGTCGAGCCAATGCCCAGCGCAAGGATCGCGATCGCCACCACGGCGAAGCTGGGGCTGTGTCGCAACTGACGCAGTGCGTAGCGCAGCGACGAAAGCATCGTGAGCGTCCTCCGGCTGAAACTCTGTTCCCGAGAAGGACATGCAATTCAGCAGCCGCTCCTGCACTGGCGGGAGCGGCCGCTAAGTCGTGCATGTTCAGTGCGCACTTTCCATCGCGTCCGGAATGCGAGCAGCCGCAGTGTCCGGTCGCGCGGTGCACTGTTCACGGCCGGACAACCGGCTAGGCGCGGGAGGTGATGCCCAGCTTCTCCGCGATGACGTCGGTGTATTTGAGGCCGGCGCCGGTGTTGAACAGGACGCAGCGATCGGTCGGCTTCAGGAAGCCAGTGGCCAGCAGGTGATCGTAGGCGGCGGTGGCGGCTGCGCCTTCCGGCGAGAGCAGCAGCCCCTCGTTCTTTGACCAGTCGAGCAGCGAGGCGAAGATGGTCTCGTCGGGCAGGGCGAGGCATACGCCACCGCTGCTGCGGCAGATATCGAGGATGATGGTGTCGCCGTAGGGTTTGGGCACGCGCAGGCCGGAGGCGAAGGTGGCTGCGTTCTGCCACATTTCGGATGCGGGTTTGCCCTCATCGAAGGCGCGGGCCACCGGGGCGCAGCCGCTGGACTGAACGGCGATCATCTTCGGACGGCGGCCCGGCGCGACCCAGCCGAGCTGCTCCATCTCTTCGAATGCTTTCCACATACCGATCAGCCCCACGCCGCCACCCGTGGGATAGAAGACGACGTCGGGATACTCCCATCCGAGTTGTTCAACCAGCTCGTAGCCCATCGTCTTTTTGCCTTCGACGCGGAAGGGCTCCTTGAGTGTCGAGATATCGAACCAGCCCTCGGCCTGCTTGCGTTCGGCGACGATGCGGGCGCAGTCGGAGATGAGGCCGTCGACCAGTGTGACGTGAGCGCCGTAGGCGATGCCTTCCATGTAGTTCGCGATGGGGACATCGCGCGGCATGAAGATGTGTGCCTCAATCCCGGCAGCCGCGGCATAGGCGGCGAGCGCACCCGCAGCATTGCCCGCCGAGGGCACAGCGAGTTTGCGCAGGCCGTAATGCCGGGCCATAGTGACGGCGAGCGCAAGCCCGCGCGCCTTGAAGGTGCCGGTGGGGTTGTCGCCCTCTTCCTTCACGAATACATGGCGGTTACGTTTGCTCTGGAGCATCGGCGTCCAACCCTCGCCCAGGGTGACCGGCTCGACGGCCGGCAGCACATCGCGGTAGCGCCACATGCCGTCGGATGGTGCAGTGCCTGCCTCGGATGCGATGCGGTCACGCGCGGCTGTGCCCTTCGCGGCGCTCAGCTCGTAGCGGACGTAGAGAGCGCCCGCGCAGTGCGGGCAGAGCGTCTGGGGTGTGTCGGCGGCAATGTGCTGGTGGCAGCGGGAGCACTCGAGGGAAGCGATGGCAGGCATGCCTGTTCAGACTAACGCGCGCGGCTCAGGTTAGGATGTGGCTCGATGGCGACAGGCGCGAGACGAGCGATGGGCGCAACCGGGGCGGTGCTGTATGGCGCGGGTGCGGCGCTGAGCCTGCGCTTCGCCGTGTCCGGACTGGTGTTGCGGTTGCTGGGCTTCGTGCTGCTTGCGGCGTGGAGCGGGCGGTCGCTGACGCGCTGGATCTTTGTTGCGATGCTCGCCGGGATTGAACTCGGCGTGGATGCGCCGCATGCAGCGGTCGCCTCGCGTGTGTTCAGCGACATCTTCCTTCGCCTGATTCGCATGATCGTCGCGCCGCTGATCCTGGGCACGCTGGTGACGGGCATCGCGGGGCACGGAAGCCTGCGCCAAGTGGGGCGGATTGGCGTGAAGGCGCTGGTGTACTTCGAGGTCGTCACAACGTTGGCGCTCCTGATCGGCGTGGTGTCGATCAACGTGACGCATGCCGGCGTGGGGATCGCCTTCGCGCCTCAAGCGGCGGCCGTGCAGGCGCAGCCAACGCCTGCCAATGCGGCGGGTCACGGATGGCAGGGCTTCCTGCTAAACATATTTCCGGAGAACCTGGCGAAGTCGATCGCTGACGACCAGATCCTGCAGGTGGCGGTGTTCGCGGTGCTTTTGGGCGTGGCGCTGACCATGCTCTCGGAGGAGCGGCGTCGTCCACTGCTGGCCCTCGCTGAGTCGGTGACGCATGCGATGTTTGCCATCACCAACGTCGTGATGTATGTCGCGCCACTGGGCGTGGCGGCGGCGCTGGCGTACACGGTGGGGCTGCATGGATTGCGCGTGCTGCTGCCGCTGGGCAGCCTGCTGAGCACGCTCTATGGTGCGTTGGCGGGGTTTCTGCTGCTGGTGCTGCTGCCGGCGGCCCTGCTGTTTCGCGTGCCAGTGCGCGGCTTCATCGCGGCGGTAGCGGAGCCGGCGACGATCGGCTTCGCGACCAGTACGTCGGAAGCGGCGCTGCCACGCGCGATGGAGGAGATGGAGCAGTTCGGCGTGCCGCGGCGCATCGTGTCGTTCGTCATTCCGGCGGGCTACAGCTTCAATCTGGCGGGGTCGTCTGTCTATCTCGCGCTGGCGTCGATCTTCGTCGCGCAGGCGGCAGGGCAGCGGCTGAGCTGGGGCGCGCAACTGGCCATGGTCTTCACCCTGATGCTGACGAGCAAAGGCGTGGCGGGCGTGCCGCGCGCGACGCTGGTCGTGCTGCTGGCCACCGCGTCCACCTTTCACCTGCCGCAGGAGCCCATCTTTCTCATCCTCGGCGTCGATGCCTTTGCGGATATGGGACGGACGGCGATCAATGTGATCGGCAACTGCCTGGCATCGGCGATCGTGGCGCGCAGCGAGGGTGAGTTCGGCGCGGCGGCTGCGCTCGCGGAGCCGATCTTGACGGAATAGCCGCCCTGCGATGAGAGTGGCGGAACGAATCAACACAACAGAAAGACGTAAGGAGTGTGCCGATGCCCCGCATCGCCCGATGGATTTCTCTTGCTCCGCTGGCTGCCGCAACACTGCTGCTTGCGCAAGCGCCGAAGGATTCGCTGAAGCCGTTCGTCAAGGAAGACGCGCCGGTCCTGGTGCTGAACCATGTGCGGGTGATCGACGGCACGGGTGCAGAGCCGCGGGAGGATCAGCGCATTGACATCGAGCATGGCCGCGTCACGCGCGTGCAGAGCGCGAAGCTGCGCAATGCGTATCCGCCGGATGCGAAGATCCTCGATCTGACCGGACGCACGGTGATCCCTGGCCTGGTCGGCATGCACGAGCACCTGTTCTATCCCACACCGGAATCTGGCCCCGGTGACCAGAACATGTACGGCGAGATGGCCGACTCGGCGCCGCGGCTGTATCTCGCGGGCGGTGTGACGACGGCGCGCACGACAGGTTCGGTCGAGCCGTACACCGATCTTGCGCTGAAGGCCGCGATCGATGCCGGGCAGACACCGGGGCCGAAGCTGCTGATCACGGGGCCCTATCTCGAGGGCACGCCGTCGCTGGGCCCGCAATTGCATTCGCTAAACGGGCCTGAGGATGCTGCACGCACCGTGGACTACTGGGCGGCCGAGGGCGTGACGAACTACAAGGCGTACATGCACATCACTCCCGAGGAGTTGAAGGCGGCGATCGATCGCGCACATGCCAAGGGACTGAAGATCACCGGTCATCTCTGCTCGATCGGCTTCACCAAGGCGGCGGAGCTTGGCATCGACGATCTGGAGCACGGGCTGGTGGTGGACACAGAGTTTGCGCCGGGCAAGCAGGAGGGCGTGTGCCCGGGGCAGAACGGGCCGATGAAGGCGATGGCGCAGAGCCTAAACGTGGATGGGCCGGAGGTGCAGGCCATGATTCGCACGCTGGTCGAGCATCATGTCGCAGTCACGTCGACGCTGGCGATCTTTGAGAGCTTCGTGCCGAACCGGCCCCCACTTGCCAAGCAGGAGTCGGTACGCAAAGCGCTGAACGTCGCCGCCTGGGCAGACTTTGCGACCACGCGTGCAGCGATTGCGGAGCGCGGCGATGCATCGAACTGGCCTACGCTGCTGAAGAAGGAGATGCAGTTCGAGCGCGCATTTGTGAAGGCGGGTGGACTGCTGCTCGCGGGCTGTGACCCGACCGGGTACGGAGGCATCCTGCCAGGCTTCGGCGATCAGCGCGGGATGGAACTGCTGGTCGAGGCGGGCTTCTCGCCCGTGGAGGCGATTCATATCGCGACGCAGAATGGCGCGACCTATCTCGGTCAGCAGGACGCGATCGGTGCTGTTGTGGCGGACCATGCAGCCGACCTGGTGGTGATCAACGGCAATCCCGCAGCTAAGGTCGATGATATCGAGGCGGTGGAGACGGTATTCAAAGACGGGATCGGCTACGACCCGGAGAAGCTGCGCGCCTCGGTCGCGGGGAAGATGGGAATCCGCTAGACGCTACTCTCTGGATAGTTAGTTCCTGATTTTGCTTGCTCCCGTGTGCGGCGTTGCCCCTATACTGGCGCGCCGGCACTATCTTCTGCCGGGCAACATCGGGCCCGGGAGCGCGACCGTGCCATTCGTAAATGGGCCACCTGTCCAGGCCCCTCCGGACACCGCGGACGTTCCCTCAATCCTCTGAGGAGAACTGATCATGGCTACTGCAGCGCCTGAGACTCCACCCCAATCCCGCACCCTCGATCCCGATAAATTGAACGCGTTCCTTGGCCGCGCCGTTGGAGATATGGGCGCTGCCATGCATATGGGCGTGGTGCTGGTCGGCGACAAACTGGGCCTTTACCGCGCGATGCGCGATGGCGTCCCTATGAGCTCAGAGGAGTTAAGCCGGCGTACAGGGGTGCGTGAGCGCTACGTCCGCGAGTGGCTGAACGCAAATGCCGCCAGCCATTACGTGGATTATGATTCCGCTACTGACACGTATTCGTTGTCTCCGGAGCAGGCCTTTGCACTGGCGCAGGATGACACCGCGCTTGATCTGCCGGGTTTCAGTTACATGCTTGCGGCGTGCATGCGCGACGTAGACAAGCTGACGGAGGCCTATCGTGAAGGTCGCGGCTTCGGCTGGCACGAGCATGACAAGGACCTGTTCGTGGGCTGTGAGCGCTTCTTCCGCCCGACTTATCTCACGCACCTCGTCTCCGAGTGGATTCCCGCGCTGACTGGCGTTGAGGCCAAGCTGAAAGCTGGCGGCAAGGTGGCGGATGTTGGCTGCGGGCACGGTGCGTCGACGCTGCTGATGGCGAAGGCCTTCCCGGAGTCGAGCTTCGTCGGCTTTGATTACCACGATGGATCCGTCGCCCATGCGCGTGAGGAGGCGAAGGCTCGCGGGCTCGCCTCGCGAGCGACGTTCAGCGTGTCCTCTGCGGCCCAGATTCCGGGCACAGGGTATGACCTCATCACCTGCTTCGACTGCCTGCACGACATGGGTGATCCGGTCGGAGCGGCCCGGCATATGCGCGAGATGCTGAGCCCCGATGGCGTGTGGATGATCGTGGAACCGCGTGCGGAGGACGACACGGCGGCGAACCACAATCCGGTCGGGCGCATCTACTACTCGGCATCGATGCTGCTGTGTGTGCCTGCGTCGTTGTCGCAGGATGTTGCGCTGGGGCTGGGCGCCCAGGCCGGGGAGAAACGACTGCGCGCGGTGCTTGCCGAGGCTGGGTTTACGCGCGTTCGGCGCGTGGCAGAGACGCCCTTCAACATGGTGCTCGAAGCGCGTATCTGAGCCGATTGCATTTAGAAGACGCGGCTGTAGCTGAGGATCACGGTGTAATCAGCGAAGGCCGCGTCACCATGTGTGTGGCTCGCGAGGTCGGTGACAGAGGCGCGCCGGTTGCGCTCCAGCGCGTACGGGCCGTTGAGCGAGAACATGTCACGGCCGTGCTCATACATCAATCCTGGATCGATCGAGATGATGTAACCCGGGCGCCGGAAACCATCGCTCTTGCCGAAGGCGTCGCGCACCGGGATGCCTTCCATGCGGCCACCCAAGCTCGCCAGCAGTCCGCGAACCTTTGGAACCCGATGGCCGAACCCACCGCGGAACAGGTACTGGTCGGGCACCGACATCACCTGCTCGCCCCGCTTGCTGCGGAATGTGGCGACGCCATTCGTATCGCGCGGGTTGAAGAGCCAAAAGCCCTGGAAGTAAGCGGTGGTGTTGAAGAGCGTCTGCTTGTAGGCCTGAGTCGAGAGTGTGAAGCCCCAGGATCCATCGCCCGGCTGCATCGACTGATCGCCGACGGCCTCGACCGACTTGCCATTGGCGAGCGTGCCGGTGTACTTGCCGTCGTTGATGCCTGTGGGTATCTTGAGCGCGGCGCCGAGGGCAATGTTGCCGCCATTTTCCGCGGGCGGACGGATCACCCATCCCTGCACACCGACCAGCATGTCGCCGATGCCGCCGATGTCGTAGATCGCCTTCGGCGGATACTTCTGATCGCGCGTGCCGGCGATGAACGGCACGTTCGCGTTCACGCTCCAGCGCGGGGATAACTCATAACTCAGGCCGACGTTGTAGAGATTCTGATGATTCTCAATTTCGGTGCCGAGGGCTTCGCGTTGCTTCTGCTCGACCGTGCCGATGAAGTGGCGATGGGAGCTGAAGGAGCGCCAGTCGACCTCGAGCGTGAGCGGGTGACGGAAGAACCCCTTCACTGGCGCGCCGCCACTGCACAGGCCGCCGAGCATGGGCTGGTTGGTGTGGACAGCGAGGCAGCCCTGGCCGAAGGCGGGGACGGCAGCAGCGAGAAGCGTAGCGAGGAGTGCGATTGTTTTCTTCATGGCGGAACGTGTGCCATGATGCATTCGCGCCGAGCTATCTCACTATCGGCCAAAGGTTGGAAATGCAAGCCCAACGAGCGGCTGGTCTACTCGCTGCGATCTTCTTCCTGCAGCCCTTGCTTCACGCCGGGTCGCGATCGTCCGCGGCCGCCGAGAGCAAGACGCAGTTACAGGCGCTCGACGGAACGCCACATTCGATTGCCGAGCTGCGAGGGCATCCAGCGGTCGTGAACTTCTGGGCGACGTGGTGCGGGCCTTGCAAAGAAGAGATGCCGCTGCTGCAGAAGCTGGCTGATGCGTATGCAGCGCAGGGCGTGTCGTTCGTCGCTGTGTCCATCGATGAGCCAGCGGCGCGCTCGAAGATACCCGCGGTGATCGAACGTCGCGGATTGAAGATCCCGGTGTGGACTGGCGCGTCGTACAAGTCGCTGCACGAGTTGCAACTGGGCGACGTGGTGCCGGCCACAGTGGTGCTCGACGACAAGGGCGAGGTGATTGGCCGCATTGAGGGCGAGGCACGCGAACGCGATCTGCGGTCGCGCCTGGACTGGCTGCTGGGCGGCCGGCAAGGGAAAGCACCCAAGCCCGTTCAGCACAACGAGTGGTAGACGAGGCCGACTCGATTGTCACTCGTCCCGCTAACTCGCGCTAGCGAGGCGCAGGTCTGCGTACTTGCGATTCAGTTCGAGACAGAGCGCCTCCACGACTAACTCGTGATCCTCGCGCTGGGGCAGACCGGAGACGGTCACGCTGCCGATAACACCGGTGCCTGCCAGCGTGATGGGAAACGCGCCGCCGTGGCTGGCGTAGTCCGTCGTCGGCAGTCCGTACTTGTCTTCGAGCGTGGTCCTGCGCGACTTGAGGTGCAGGCCGACTTGGTAGCTGCTGCGATGCAGGCGCGCGACCACGTTAGCCTTGCGACGCGCCCACTCGGAGTTGTCGGGACTAGTGCCGGTCATCGCCGCGTAGAACAGCGGCGCACCTGCCTGATTGCCGAGGTGCGGCGTGAAGCGGCGGATATCGATCACGATGGAGAGCATCCGCTCCGCGGCCAGCGAGCGCAGCGTGGAGCCGACCTCCCAGGCATCCTCTTCGCTGAATGCATTCCACTGCAGCTCACGCTCCTGGCGCGCGATCTGTGCCAGGTCCTCGTCGAGCGAAGGTTCGGCCATGATGCTCCCTCCGTTGTGCCCGGACAGGCTACCGCAACCGAGGTGCCGCGTGCGGGCTACTGCAGCAGGATGCCGACGATCGAGGCGGACATGAGGTTCGCCATGGTGCCAGCCAGCATCGCACGGGCGCCGAGCTGTGCCAGCTCCTTGCGCCTCTCCGGGATCAGTGCCCCGATGCCGCCGATCTGGATTCCGATGGAACTGATGTTGGCAAACCCGCACAGCGCGAAGGTCGCGATGGTGAATGAGCGCGGGTCGAGCGAACTCTTGAGAGCGCCTAGGTTTGAAAAGGCGATCAGTTCGTTCACGACCATGCGCGTGCCGAGCAGGTTGCCGACCACCGGTGCTGCGTGCCAGGGGATACCGATGAGCCACGCAACGGGAGCGAAGACCCATCCAAGGATCTGGTCGAGCGACGACGGGAACGGGATGTGGCGCAGCCCGAGCCAGTCGTGCAGACCGCCCATGATGCCGTTCGCGAGCGCCACCAGCGCGATGAACGAAATCAGCATGATACCGACGTTGAACGCGAGGCGTCCGCCGTCGATGGTGCCGCGCGCGATTGCGCCGATCAGGTTTTCATCCTTGTGCTCTTCGCTTTTCGGCAGGTAAACGCGGCCCAGCGTGTCTGGTACCTGCGTCTCCGGTACCAGCATCTTCGCGACAAGAATCGTGCCTGGCGCGGTCATGATCACGGCCGCCAGCAGGTGTTTCGCCTCGATGCCGCGCAGGATGTACGCGGCCATGATGCCACCCGAGACATGCGCCATGCCGCTGGTCATCACGGTCATCAGCTCGGAGCGCGTGAGCCCGGGAAGGAAGGGCCGGATAGAGAGCGGGGCTTCCGTCTGGCCCATGAAGATGGATGCGGCGACGTTGAGCGACTCCGCGCCGGAGATGCGCATGGTGCGCTGCATGCCCCATGCGAAGGCGCGAATGACGAGCTGCATGATGCCAAGGTGATAGAGCACGGCGAAGAGCGCCGAGATGAAAATGATGGTGGGCAGCACCTGGAACGCGATGATGGACCCGAAGGACGACTGCTGCTTTCCGAACTCGCCGAACAGGAACGAGGAGCCGGCGAAGGCATACGCGAGCAGGTGGTTGACTACGTCTCCGGCTCGCGCCATCGCAGTGCGGCCGAAGCTCCAGCGCAGCACCATGAAGGCGAAGACGATCTGGAGGCCCAGTCCCCAGGCAATGGTGCGGGCGCGAATGGCGCGGCGATCGGTCGAGAAGATCCACGCCAGAAGGAGCATGGTGACAAGACCGAGGACTCCGGTGAATCGTGCCAATCGATCGATCCTGTCTCAAAGAGGAAGAGGAATCAGAGCAGCGGTGCCGAGCCCAGAGTATCGCGGGTGAGCACCTCATGCACCAGCGGCGTTGGCCGCGGCGGTGCGTCGGCGATGTCGATCGCATTCAGAAAGAGCGACTGCGGTTCGGTAAAGCGCGCCGGATCGTCGGTGAACATCGTGCACAGCAGGTCCCCGGTGCGGACCTCCGAGCCAGGCTTCGCGTGAAACTCGATGCCGGCCTGGGGCGAGACAGGATCGCCGGCGCGCTCACGTCCGGCGCCGAGCCGTTGCACGGCCCAGCCGATCGCTGCCGTATCCATAGCGAAGACAAAGCCGGAGCGGGTGGCGCGCAGCTCGCGGCGATGCGCAGGCGCCTGCTTCAACGCGGCGAGTTCACCGCCCTGTAGCGCGATCATCTGCTCGAACTGGTGCAGCGCGGAACCATCGGCAAGGTGGCGCTCTGCCTGGGCGCGGCCTGCTTCGGCACTATCGGTGACGCCGCCGAGGGTCAGCATCCATCCAGCGAGGGTGAGCGAAAGCTCGCGCAGATCGTTGCTGAGCGGGTGGCGCTCGCCGCCAAGGAGCGACAGGGACTCGAGCACTTCGACCCCGTTGCCTGCAAATCGCCCCAGTGGCTGCGACATATCGCTCAGCAGTGCTGCCGTTCGCGTGCCCGCACGCTCACCGGTCTCGACCATGAGGCGCGCCAGAAAACGCGCCACGGCGAGTGATTTGAGCATCGCGCCGGAGCCGGTCTTTACGTCCAGCACGAGCGCGTCGAGGCCTGCCGCGAGCTTCTTGCTCATGATGGAGGCGCAGATAAGGTAGGGGCTCTCGACCGCGCCGATGTGGTCGCGCAAGGTGTAGAGGCGCCGGTCGGCGGGCACCAGCTCCGTCGATTGGCCGACGATGGTGAAGCCCGCGGCATCGATCACGCGGCGCATCTCGTCTGCGGAGAGCGTGGTGCGGTAGCCGGGGATGGCTTCGAGTTTATCGAGCGTGCCGCCGGTATGGCCCAGCGCACGCCCGCTGATCATGGGCACGCGCAGTCCCGCTGCTGCTGCGATGGGCGCCACGAGAAACGAAGTCTTGTCGCCGACGCCGCCCGTCGAGTGCTTGTCGACCGTCGTCTTCGCAGGGCCGCCGCTCGCCGGTGTGCGCAGGTCGAGCTGCTGGCCGGAGCCGCGCATCGACTCCGTAAGCGCGTGCACCTCCTCTGGCTCCATGCCGCGCAGGAAGGTAGCCATAAGGAAGGCGCTGAGTTGCGCGTCGTCGATAGTGCCATCGGCTGCGCCGCGGACGATGTGCGCGACCTGAGCCGGCGTCAGCGCGAGGCCGTCGCGTTTGCGGGCGACGATGTCGACCGTGTGCAGATCAGCCATGCACGAGGCCAAAGGTCAGAGGAAGCAGTTCTGCGAGTGTGCGCTGCTGCACCTCGTCCTGCAAGGGAAAGAAGACGGGCGCGTCGTCGGCCATGAACTCGGCAAGTACCTGCCGGCAGCCGCCACACGGAGGGCTTGCGGCAGCATTCTGGTTTGCGACGGCCACCGCGGCGATGCGAATAGCGGGACCTTGCTCGGCAATGGCGCGAACGACGGCAGACCGCTCGGCGCAGATGGTTAGTCCATAGGAGGCGTTCTCGACATTCGCCCCGGTCACGATCGTGCCGTTCTCCAGCAGCAACGCAGCGCCGACGCGGAAGCGCGAATACGGCGCATAGGCTTGGAGCGCGGCTGTCTCCGCGGCCTCCAGCAGTCGCTCTCTTGCTGCCTGCGAAATGGTAGCTGCGCTGCTCTGCATCACGTCCGAGGCTACTGGGAAGGCTTTACGCTTGCAACCGCCGGAGTGCATGGGTGCTTGCGTTGCCATCAACAGCCAACGCCGACACCTTCGGGGCCGGTCCGCGCACGGACCGCTTTCCTGAGACCATAAAGAGTTGCATCCCTGCTAGCGCAGACGGCAATCCCGGCAGCCGCTTTCCCCGTCTGACGAACGAACGCCGATGGCACGAGCGAAGACAACCCGCAGCAGTCCGGACCCAGCCGAGGACGCGCTCGCGCTGTTTCATCCCGTCACGGCAGAGTGGTTCCGCGCTGTGTTCGAGCGGCCTACGTCGCCGCAGGTGCTGGGCTGGCCGGCGATCGCGCGCGGCGACCACACGCTGATCCTCGCGCCCACGGGCACCGGCAAAACGCTGACCGCCTTTCTGTGGTGTCTCAACCGACTGATGCTCGCGCCCCCACCAGCGGGCACGGTGGACACCTGCCGCGTGCTCTACATCAGTCCGCTGAAGGCGCTTGCAGTGGACGTGGAGCGCAACCTGCGCTCGCCTCTGGCGGGTATCGCCAGCATGGCGCAACGCTGCGGTGTCTCCGTGCATGAGCCGGAAATTGCGGTGCGCACCGGCGACACATCGCAGAAGGATCGCGCACTCTTCCGCCGCCGTCCCGCGGAGATCCTGATCACCACGCCGGAGTCGCTCTACCTGCTGCTCACGTCCGACGCGGCCGCGGGCCTGCGCAGCGTCGAGACCGTCATCATCGACGAGATCCACGCGCTGGTGCCGACCAAGCGCGGCGCGCATCTGGCGCTCTCGCTCGAGCGGCTGGCCGCGATCACGGATCGGCCATTCCAGCGTATCGGTCTATCGGCAACGCAGCGCCCGCTTGAGGAGGTCGCGCACTTTCTCGCCGGGGTCGATGCTGCGGTCGAGAGTTCGATCCCGCCCGAGCCGGTTGAGCAAGCCGGGAACGAATTAGCGGAAGAGATGGAGGCCGGCTACACGCAAGACGAAACCGCAGAGGCGATTGCTGCGCGTGAAGAGCAGGTCGTGCGCTTCCGCCCGGTCACGATCGTGAATGCGAGTGAGCCGAAGAAGCTGGAGCTGCGCATCGAGGTCCCGGTCGAGGACATGGCGAAGCTCGGCCAGCCCATCGAGCTGCCAAGTGGCGCGGCATCGCAGGGGCCGAAGCGCGCTTCGATCTGGAGCGCAATTCATCCTCGGCTGCTGGAGATTGTGCGCGAGCGTACCTCGACGCTGATCTTTGTGAACAACCGCCGCACGGCGGAGCGATTGGCTGGCGCCATTAACGAGCTTGCGAATGAGCCGGTGGCGCGCGCGCATCACGGCTCGCTCGCCGCGTCGCAGCGATCGGAGATCGAAGAGCTGTTGAAAGCGGGCAAGATCAAAGCGCTGGTGTGCACGTCGTCGCTCGAACTGGGCATCGACATGGGCGCGGTCGATCTCGTCATCCAAATCGAAGCGCCGCCATCCGTGGCGAGCGGCATGCAGCGCATCGGCCGTGCGGGGCATCGTGTGGGCGCGGCCAGCGACGGCATCATCTTCCCGAAGTACCGCGCCGACCTGGTGGCGTGCGCGGCGGTGACGCGCGCGATGCACGAAGGACTGGTGGAATCGACACGCTACCTCCGCAACCCGCTCGATGTGCTGGCGCAGCAGATGGTCGCGACGGTGGCGCAACCGCCGCGCGTGGTGATCACGCCACGAAAGCGCAAAGAGGCTCCACCGCCTGCGGAGATCCCGGTGGAGGACTTGTTCCGCATTGTGCGCGGGGCCGCGCCCTTTGCCGAGCTGAGTCGCGGCGCCTTTGAGGGTGTGCTCGATCTACTGGCGGGTCGTTATCCGTCTGACGAGTTCAGCGAATTGCGGCCGAGGCTCACGTGGGACCGCACGACAAGCGTGCTCACTCCGCGCGATGGCTCGAAGATGCTGGCGATCCTGAACGGCGGCACGATTCCCGATCGCGGTCTCTATGGCGTCTTTCTGTCGGGAACAGAGGGGCGGCCGGTGCGCGTTGGCGAACTCGACGAGGAGATGATCTTCGAGAGCCGCACGGGCGACACCTTCATCCTGGGCGCGACGACCTGGCGCATCGATGAGATCACGCACGATCGCGTGCTTGTATCGCCCGCCCCGGGCGAGCCGGGAAAGATGCCGTTCTGGCATGGCGACATAGCAGGGCGACCGCTTGAGTTTGGCCGGCGCATCGGTGCACTGGTCCGCGAACTGCGGGAGATGCCGCGCAATGCCGCGCTGGCGCGGCTGACGCGCGAGCACGATCTGGACCCGCAGGCGGCGGAGAACCTGCTGCGCTTCCTTGCAGATCAGGAGCTCGCAACGACGGCGGTGCCGGACGATCGCACCATCGTGATCGAGCGCGTGCGCGACGAACTCGGTGACTGGCGTGTGTGCGTGCTGACACCCTTCGGCAGCCGGGTGCATGCGCCGTGGGCCATGGCCATCAGCGCGCGGCTGCGCGCCGCGGGTGGCCCCGACGTCGAGGTGATGTGGGCCGACGATGGCTTCGTGTTGCGCTTTCCGGAGTCGGACGCGCCACCCGATGCGGACACCATCCTGCTCGATCCGAGTGAGGCGAGCGACCTGGTGCTGCGACAGCTTGGGTCCACCGCGCTGTTTGCAGCGAAGTTCCGTGAGAGCGCCGCGCGCGCACTGCTGCTGCCGCGCCGCCGCGCCACTGGCCGCGCCCCGCTGTGGGCGCAGCGCAAGCGCGCGTATGACCTGTTGAGTGTGGCCGCACGTTATCCCGCGTTTCCTATGCTGCTTGAGGCATATCGCGAATGCGTGCGCGATGTGTTCGACATGCCGGCATTCCTCGAGGTGTTGCGCTCGGTCATCGCACGCACCACGCGCGTGCACGTCGCCGATTCGAAGACGCCGTCGCCGTTTGCCGCGTCGCTGCTGTTCAGCTACGTGGCCAACTATATCTACGAAGGCGATGCACCCCTGGCGGAGCGCCGGGCGCAGGCGCTCTCGATTGACCAGGAGCAGTTGCGCGAGCTGCTGGGCGATGCCGATCTCCGCGAGCTGCTCGATGTGGATGCAATCGCCGAGGTCGAGGATCAGTTGCAGGCGCTGCTCGAGAATCAGAAGGCGCGTGGGGCAGACGGCATCCACGACCTGCTGCTACGGCTCGGCGATCTGAATCGTGCAGAGCTGCTGCGACGGTTGGCCGCGCCGGATGTAGCAATCCACACCGAGCGCCTGCTGCGAGCAAACCGGCTGCTTGAGATCCGCATGGCCGGGGAGAAGCGGCTGATCGCAGTCGAGGACGCGGCGCGGTATCGCGATGCGCTCGGCATCCCGCTGCCGCCGGGGCTGCCGAAGGCGCTGCTCGCGCCGGTGGCGCAGCCGCTGCTGGAACTGGTGCGCCGCTACGCGCGCTCGCATGGGCCGTTCACGCAAGCAGAGGTGGCGAAGCGCTTCGAGCTCTCAGCAGAGCAGGTGGATGCGCCGCTGCGGCGACTGCTGCTCGACGGGCGCATCGTGGAGGGTGGGTTCCGTCCCGGCGGCATTCATCGCGAGTGGTGCGATGTTGAAGTGCTGCGGCTGATCCGGCGCAAGTCACTCGCGAAGTTACGAAAAGAGGTTGAGCCGGTTGAGCAGCAGATGCTCGCGCGCCTGGGCACGCACTGGCAAGGTGTGCTGCAGCGACGCCGCGGGCTCGATTCGCTGCTCGATACCATCGAAAACCTTCAGGGTGCGCCGCTACCGGCATCACTGATCGAGACCAGCATCTTGCCGGCGCGGCTCTCCAACTACGCGCCCGGGCAACTCGACACGTTGATCGCAGCGGGCGAAGTGATCTGGATCGGACTGGATCCGCTGGGCGAGCACGATGGACGCATTGCACTGTACCTCTCGGACCGACTGCGCGACCTGCTGCCACCGCAACGACAGAACGCGTTGGCGGCGGTCGATCTGAGTCCGCGCGAGCAGCAGGTGCTGGAGCAGCTCGAACGCGGCGGTGCGAGCTTCTTTGCGCAACTGCACGATGCGCTTGGTGGCGGTTATCCCGGCGAAACGCTCGATGCGCTGTGGACGCTGGTCTGGCGTGGGCTGGTGACGAACGACACGTTCCACGCCCTGCGTGCGTACACGACACGGCCAGCAGGCGGTCGACATGCAAAGCGTTCGCACACCAGCGGCGCGCAGGTGGCCGCCTTCCGTTCACGCCGCACCACGCCACCCAGCGCGCAGGGGCGATGGACACTGGTGCCGCAGGCTGCCGCTGCCGATCCCGCGGCGGCGACGCAGTGGAGCCATGCGTTAGCGAATCAACTGCTCGCACGTTATGGCGTGCTGACCCGCGAAAGTGTCGCGCTCGAAAATCTGCCGGGCGGCTTCAGCGCAGTCTATGACGTGTTGAAAGCGATGGAGGAAAGCGGGCGCATTCGGCGTGGCTATTTTGTCGCCGGGCTCGGAGCGACACAGTTTGCGCTGCCTGCGGCGGTGGATCTGCTGCGCTCGCTTCGCCAACAGGCCACGCCGGAGAAGCCGGAAATGGTCTTGCTGGCGGCGACCGATCCTGCGAATCCCTACGGCGGAACACTGCGCTGGCCGCAGCCGGACTCGACCGGAGATACGGTCCCAGAGGATCAGCCGCGCAGCCTGACCCGCAGTGTTGGCGCGAGCGTCGTTCTGCGCAATGGCGAGCTGGTGGCGTACCTGCGGCGCAGTAATCCAAACCTTCAGGTCTTTCTGCCAGCGGAGGAGCCGGAGCGCTCGCATGCCGCGCGCGATCTGTCACAGTTCCTGGTGCATATGACGCAGGAAGAGATGCGCCAGCGCGAGGCGGAGCGAGGTGCTGGGCTGCTGATCGCGGAGGTGAATGGGCAACCTGTCGGCACTCATTTTCTCGCGCGCTTCCTGCAGGATGCAGGCTTCCAGGTTGCCCCGACCGGGTTCAACGTGCGGCGCACCTTGATGCCCGCATGGGCACAGCCCGCCGCCGCATCCAACCCGACGGAGGTGCAATAAGTGCCCGAGGGAGATACGATCTTTCGCTCTGCCCGAGCCCTTGGCCGAGCACTCGAGGGCAAGCCCATCGTGCGCTTTGAGACGGCGCTGGCGCCGCTGGCCTCTGTGAACGACGACACACCGGTCGCGGGGCGCACGGTCGAGTCCGTCGAGTCGCGCGGCAAATGGCTGCTGATTCGCTTCTCGGGAGATCTGATCCTTGTGACTCACATGCTGATGTCAGGCTCGTGGCACATCTACCGAGTCGGTGAGCGCTGGCGGCGGCCCCGGCGCGATATGCGCGTCGCCGTCGCAACCGAAGATTTCGAAGCGGTCGCCTTCAACGTGCCGGTTGCGAAGTTCTTCACGGAGCGCACGCTCGCGCGCAACTCGGCGATCCCCGGGCTCGGTCCAGATCCGCTGGCTACGGGCTTCGATCGCAACGAGGCGGAGACGCGCATCCGCGCCCATGCTGACGAAGAGATCGCGAACGTGCTGCTCAACCAGAGGGTGATGGCGGGGCTCGGCAACGTTTACAAGAGCGAGGTGCTGTTCGCGTGCGGCGTGCACCCTTATCGCCTGGTCAGGACCTTGACGAATGCCGAGATCGATTGCCTGATCGAGCGCTCGCAGCGCTTTCTCGCGGCCAACGTGAAGGACGGCGTGCGCGAAGGCATCGTGACCTACACGGGCGCGCGCCGCACCACGCATGCGTCCGACCCAGGAGAGCGGCTGTGGGTCTACGGGCGGCAAGGCAAGGAGTGCCGCCGTTGCGGAGCAGCAGTCCGCATGCGCAAGCAGGGCCCGGCAGCACGCTCGACATACTGGTGTCCAAGCTGTCAGCCGGAATCCGCAGGGATGGAGCCGGTCGAGGGCTGGTCGAATCCGATCCGCCGCACGCGCGTCGGCTGCAGCTAGGAGAGCGGTTGGACGAGCGCGGGAGTGCTCATGGCCAGGCCATGCATCCGCAGCGCTTCCTTCAGGTCATGATCGGTCGGGTCGATTGCGGACGAGGTCGTCTCGCGCAGTGGAAAGGGCTCGAACAGCGCCCAGTTCTCGAGCGAGTGTCCGTAACGCGAGCGATAGACAATGCCCTCGAAGCCTTCGCGAAAGGCGATCAGCGAGGCCTGCTGAGTCAGCGCTCGTGGCCGTGCACTCTGCAGCGTGGATGCGTCGATGTCATCAAGACCGAGCGAGAGAGCATGGCTGGCGAGCTCGCGGCGAAGATATGCGATCCATTCACCGGCGTAGATGTCTGCATAGCGACCCTCGATGCTCGCCGTGCCCATGGTTCGCTGCGTGGCCCAGTCGAGTGGAACAGAGCCGGGCGGCACGAAATCGTCCGCGCCTTCGATCTCGGCCAGTTCGGCGAGCAGCGTGAGGTCAGGCCGAAAGCGCGCCAGGGTCTCGAGAAAACAGCTCAGCCGCTGTGACGAAGCGTAGAGCACACGGTAGTAGGCCTGCGGGTCGTCGAAGCGATTGCCGAAGGTACCGTCGGAGTGGGCGTGCGCCCAGTCGGGCGGGCTCCACGCATTAGGGCGCCGGCCTAGGCGATACACCGGACCTGCGGGCACACGGGATTCAAGGGTGAAGCTGGCACTCGAGGGCATGCGTCAGGCAGGGCTCGGACTAGCCGCCCGCGAGAAACGCCCGCGCGGCGCGGAGAACTTCGGGGGCGACGGTGTGGAGGTCGCCTTCGCGCATCAGGCGCAGGGGAACCCGGTCGCCGAGCTCGGGATTCACGCCGGTTATCCAGGCCTGCACCACGGCAGGCGAGTCCTGCTCACCCAGCGTGCGTGCGACTTGGAAGGCGAAGCGTAGCCGCTGCTCCGCATCGCCGTAGAGTTCACCGCCAGCGATCCACCGATCCACCGCGCGCACATCCTTCACCTTACCGATGTAGGCGGTCAGCTTGCGCCCGAGGATCGCGACGAGTTGCTCCACGATGGCGGAGGCAGGCAGGCGGAGCGATTCACGATGGGCCGCCAGGTCCGGGCGGGGCAGGGTCATCACAGCCATGGGAGGCGCCTCTCCGGGCTAGTATCGCATGAATCCGGCTGAATACGCGCTACTTTCACGGGCAAATACCGTATCTACTCAAATCTACTGCGGCGGCGGGGGCGGTTGCTGCTGGTCGTCCTTCTTACCGCCGCCGAAGATGCGGCTGAAGAAGCCGCGCTTCTTCTGCTTGGGCTGGTCGGCTGGTGGTGTGTTCTGCGCATTTTGCGCGCCGCCGTTGGGGACGGGCTGGCCCGGAGGCAGCACCGCCGGCTGGGATGCCTGAGGGAGCTGCTGTTGAGGGTGATCGCCACCTAACCCGAAGAGCTTCTGGAAGAAGTTGCGATTGTCGTCGTTCGGGTGCGAGCAGGTGTGGGTTGGCGCGGTGCCCTCGAGGAAGGCAGCGTAGTAGTCTTCCGGACACGTCGGGTCGGCGAGGAGATTGGTCGCCTTGTCGAGCTTCACCAGGTTGACGCCCTGCGGGATGGGGAAGTCGCGTGTGTCCGAGTATTGCGGCAGCGCGATTGCCCGCTTCATGAAGGCAGCCCAGATGGGGGCAGCCGCGTGTGTGCCCTGCATCTTGATATCGGAGTAGTCGTCGTTGCCTACCCAGATGATGCAGATCAGGTTCGAGGTGTAGCCGGCGAACCAGGCATCGTGCGACGTGCCGGTTTTACCTGCCGCCGGGGCTTGGAAGCCGGCGCTTCGCACGGTCGCCGCCGTGCCGGCGTTCATCACGTTTTGCAGCATGTTCGTCGTCAGGTAAGCCACACGCGGGTCGAGGATGGGCTTCTCGTCCGGTTGGTGGTCACTGATCGGGTCGCCGTTCGAGGCGCGCACCGAGGCGATCTCCCATGGAACGATCCTGGTGCCACTGTTGGCGAACGTGGTGTAGGCGCCGGCCATGTCGATCGGCGTGGCGTCATAGGACCCCAGCGCGACCGCGGGGGTGCCTTGCGCTGAGTGAATGCCTGCATCGCGCGCCAGCGCGGCCACATTGGCGTAGCCGACCATCTGCGCCAACTCGACCGTGGCGTTATTCAGCGACGCCTGCAGCGCATAACGCGCGGTGACCAGGCCGCCGGCATGTCCGAAGTTGCCGGGCGAGTAGCCCCCTTCGAACGTGGTCAGGTCATTGTTCAGCATGGTGATTTCGGTGAACACGCCATGCTGCAGCCCAGGGTCCGGAGCTGGTGGGGTGGCGTTTGCATTCTGCGCTTCGCCGCGCGCGCCCTGATCGGCAGCGACGGTCTGCACGGTGGGAGCGGTTAACTGCGTGCCTGCAAGAGACGTGTTGAAGCCGGCCGCATAGACGAATGGCTTGAAGATTGACCCAGTGGGCCGATGGGCGACGGCATGGTTAAGCTGCGAGATGCCGTAGTTGCGGCCCCCGACCAGTGCAAGAATTTGTCCGGTGTGTGGATTCAGTGCCACTAGCGCGACCTGGGGGG